>JAGLEW010000048.1 GCA_023144875.1 Methylococcales bacterium | reverse complement strand
TGTTGAATCAGCGCTCGAACGGTGTCCGCAGGAATGGCATCAATCAAAAATTGAGCCGTTACGTTTAATTGAGGGCGAGCCACCTCTAATAAGCCTAATAGTTGGTAGGAACAATTTTTATTAATAAAATAATAATCAAACCCGACGGGCAACATTTCCCACAAATGCAATAATAATCGTTGGGTTTCCTGTGGCGTAAAATTAAGCTGATATTCCCAAAGATCGCGGTTATCTAAATCAAGGTATTCTTTTAATAAAACATAATAAGGCGCGAGGCTAAACTGCCCTTGATAACCACCGAATAAACCTTTTACCACAAATTTTAAGCCACGCTCATGGTCGGTTTTAGCGGCATAGTTAATTGTCCATGCTAATAATTGATTGCCTTTTACCTTGGATTGTCGGTCTAATTTTAAAAAACTATGCCCAAACATGGAGGCTGGGTTGTTTAGATAGGCCACAGGAAAAACGAGGGTAATATTTTCAACCGCTAAATCCTTCAGCCATTTATTTAAATCATGACAATGACGATGGGGAAGTTGTTTTTTATCAATATTTAATTGGGAAGATAACCATTGAAATCGGGCAGGGAAACGGCATTGTGCTGAATTTTTATCCTTCCCTGTGGTGATAAAAAATTGCGCTAGGGTGGCGAATAGTTCAACCTTTGGGTTTTGATGCCCTTGAGGATGGAAAAAAAAAGAGGTGTTGGTGATTAAACTCTGATTTTTAAAATGACTTAAATCACTTTGATAATGCAGTAAGCGCTTCCATAGGCTTTGATCGGCTAACTTTAAGTGTTGCGCCTGTTGTTGTAATTCAAGCAAATAAGCATTGTTCGCCTGACTAACATTTGAGAGTCCTAAAAAAAACATCAAAAAGATAAAACAAATTTTCACACAGCCTTAACGCGCATCATCAATTTCCACATCCTCTAATAAAGATTCAACATCACTGATACTCTCCGCACAGTCATCAACGCTATCATTAGCCTGTTTTTTAAATAAGAGGCTGATAGGTTCGTGGTCCATTTCTTTTAACGCATACTCATTGAGCAGGCGGCACGCTTGTTGCATTTCCATTTCCACTTCCAGCAACTCATCCATGTCTTCTTTTGATAACAGCATTTCATCATCAATCATCATAATTTCGGTTGACAGTGCATTTTGTCGTTTAAAAACACTGGTGCCATAATCCACTCTTGATTGATAACTCATTACCGTACAAGCACTTAAGGTATATGAACCGAGTAATAATAACAACAGATTACGTGTCCTCATCCGTCAATCACGCTAGGTTAAATAACGTTTTAAAATTGGCGCTGGATTGAGTGGCAATGGTTTGAACATCAACACCACGTAAGTTTGCTAACTTTTCGGCGACATGTGCCACATGGTGTGGATAATTGGCTTTGCCTCGAAAGGGAACGGGGGCTAAATAAGGCGAATCGGTTTCAATTAAAAATTTATCCTCAGGCACTTTTGCAGCGACCTCTTGAATTGCCCGTGCATTTTTAAAGGTGACGATGCCTGAAAAGGAAATATAAAAATTAAGCGCGATCGCTTTTTGAGCAAATTCCCAATCTTCAGTAAAACAATGAATCACGCCACCGACTTCATCCGCGCCTTCTTCAGCTAAAATATCTAAGACATCGTGTTTAGCTTCACGCGTATGAATGATAATAGGTTTTTTAAGGTGTTTAGCGACGCTAATGTGGGTTTTCAATTGCTGCTGTTGCCAACTGAGATCCCCATTAGTCCGAAAATAATCCAATCCTGTTTCGCCAATTGCAATGACTTTTTCATCGTCTGCAAAGGTTAATAATTCTGCCTCAGTTAAGGGTTTTTCTGGTTTAACATTCGGGTGTACCCCTAAAGAAAGGTAAATATCAGGGTAGTCTTTCACCAAATCATACATCGCAGGGTACGTGGCTAAGTCCAGAGAAATACAGAGCATTTTATCAATTTTATGGTGCTTTTCTGCCTGTATAAAGGTCGAAAAATTATTTTGATAAGGGCTAAGATCCAAAAGATCAAGGTGGCAGTGGGAGTCAATAAACATAGGAATTAAGAAGTAAAGTGTGGCGAAAAATCACATGGTATTGGTGGCGGCATCATATTTTAAAGTTTGTGCCAATTTTATTTCAATTTCTTTTTTAACGCGACCTTCATCGTCATTATTGAGTTGAATACCTACGCCCATCGCGCGATTATTACAACCTGCGGGGGTGATCCAAACCACACGACCTGATAAGGGAATAAATTTTCGAACGTCTTCGGTTAATACGAGATTAATTTCGATTTTAGCGCCCATTTTATGAGGACGTTTGGTGGGGATAAAAAAACCGCCGTTGGTGATAAATGACATGTAATTCATATACAAAGGTTTTATGTCGGTTCTTTTCTTTTTTGGCGTATCTTTGCCATCAGACTTACTGTAAATTTCCTTATATAGATTAAGTGTCGGTCTTCTTGATTGATTATCTGCCATGAATTAAGTCCTTTGAGGTAAGTTGTGACCATAAAACAAAAAGTGCTTCAAGTAGTATTTGTAGATTAACTTGAGTCTCTTGGTCTTGTTGACGTTGAAGTAAGTACTGGTAAAATTTATGAAGTGCTTTGCACTCTAATCGAGGCACTAACTTTTGAAAATCAGGTTGATAATCTGGGTTTGATAAATAAATAATCGGTACTTGATACGCACATTTTATTAAATCAGCCACCCATGAGATAAGCCAGTTCAACACGGTAGCAATGGGTTGTTTTACCCATTGTTCGGCAATTTCAATCGGGTTTTTTTGTTGGTTTGATAACGCCAGCCAATCATTAAAACAAGTTTCACGTAAGACGAGTACATCCTCTTCAAAATAGGCCTTTGCTAACAAAGGCGCACCCTGTGCTAAGTTTAATAAAACATCTGATTTTTCAGTTACTTGTTGCTGATACAGCCATCTGAGCGCAAGCTCAGTCTCAGGTTTTGTAAGCATCATTTTTTGACATCGACTTAAAATAGTCGCGGGTAATTTTGCCGAATTTTCGGTTATTAAGATAAAGCAGGTACGCTCGTTGGGTTCTTCCAAACATTTCAAAAACGCATTCGCCGCCGCATTATTTAGTTTATCAGCAGAATAAATAAGCACCACTCGCATCATGTCAAACTGTGGCTTTAAACTCAATTTTTCAATTAAAGTCCTAACGGCATCAATGCCAATCTTTTTCCCTGTTTCTTCTGGGGCAAGAACCAAACAATCGGGATGTGTTGCTGCTTTAAACAGTTTACAACGCTTACATTCCTGACAACTTTCGCCATTTTCTAAGCCCTGTGGGCATAATAAAGCTTGAGCAAAGCGATGGGCTAGTCGCTGCTTTCCTAACCCTTTAATACCTTTTATCATCAGCGCTTGAGGAATTCTATTTTGCTGAAAATATTGATTTAAAATCTGCCATTCATTGTGATGCCACGGCAAACTTTCGGAGTGCATCATAATAAGTGATCCATATGAGCTTGGATATCTTTTTGCACCAGTGCTAATGCTTGGTTAGCATTAATCCGCTTAATTCGTTCTGGACATTCTTTTTCACGTTCTAAAAAAGCCGATCGAACACTATCAAAAAAAAGTCTTTTTTCAGTTTCAAAACGATCTAAAGCTCCCCGTTTTTTTGCTCGTGCCATGCCTATTTCAATCGGAGCATCTAATAAAAAGGTTAAATTAGGTTGCAGTTCTTTTTGAACAAACTGGGCTAACCATGCAATATTTTCAGTATTAAGTCCTCGACCACCGCCTTGATACGCATAGGTGGAATCGGTAAAGCGATCACATAAAACCCATTTTCCTTGTGCTAACGCGGGTTTAATTACTTGTTGAATATGATCAGCTCTAGCCGCAAACATTAATAATAGCTCAGTGGTATCATCTATTTTTTCAGCATCGGTGGCGAGTAATAACTGTCGTAATTTTTCCGCTAACGGCGTGCCACCTGGTTCACGCGTGACGACTACTTGCTTACCTTGCTTGATGAGTAAACATTTAATAAAATCAAGATTGGTGCTTTTTCCAACCCCTTCCCCCCCTTCTAAGGTAATAAACTGGGCAGGTGTCATTTATTTCTAGTGGCTTTTAAATAGGCTTGAACCGCATTATTGTGTGCGGCTAAGTTGGGTGAAAAAATATGAGTTCCATCGCCATTTCCTCTGGCCACAAAATAGAGACTGTCCCCGTCCGCAGGATGTAAGGCGGCATAAATGGCTTCTTTCCCTGGCATTGCAATCGGGGTGGGTGGCAAGCCTTTAATCACATAAGTATTGTAAGCGGTGGCTTCTTTTAAATCTTTACGACGAATATCGCCATCATAACGATCCCCCATCCCATAAATTACTGTGGGGTCGGTTTGTAATAACATACCTATTTTTAAACGCCGACTAAAAACCCCTGAAATTTGAGTGCGTTCACTGCCTACCGCCGTTTCTTTTTCAATAATTGAGGCTAAAACCAAGGTTTCATAGGGCGTTTTTATTTGTAAATTGATTTCTTTTTTATTCCATTCTTGCTTTAAAACCGTTTGCATTTTTTTATAAGATTTCTTCAAAACTGAAAAATCGCTGGCATTTTTACTAAAAAAATAAGTATCAGGAAAAAACAAGCCTTCAGGGTGTTTATAATTTGATTCCAAACGTTTCATTAAGGTTTCATTATCAACCTCAGCAAGCGTTTGCTTTAAATGTTTATTGGTCGCCATTTTCTGGCGAATTTGTTTAAACGACCAACCTTCGGGAAAGGTGATCGAATATTGCCTTGATTTTCCTGAGGCTAATAATAATAATAACTGCGGTGTTGTCGTCCCTGATTTTAACTCGTATTCACCCGCCTTTAATTTTTGAATGACTCGGTGATTGTAGCCCATGAATTTAAACCAAAATAACTCAATATCTATTTTTTGGCTTTTTAAATTGTAGATGATATTGTTGACAGTATCGCCTTTATTAACGATAAAAATTTGTTTTTGGCTAACCACAGGTCGTGACACTTCTTTTTTATATGAAGCCCAGCCTAAAACAGCAATTGCGCCTAAAGTAAATAATAAAAAAGCAAGAATATTAAGGAAAATTTTCATAAAAATGGCGTTTATGCTGTTTAAGTTGACGTTGTAATTGTTGGGTGATGGTGTTTTGACTAAAAGTACGCTTTTCTAGGCTTTTAACGGGCCAAATACCGATGATCGAGTTACTCATAAATAACGCATCGGCCTCTAATAAATCCTGTGGGTTAAAAAAACCTTCTTCAATAGTGATGCCTAATTTTTGAGCGCGCTTAAGAAGAAAGTCGCGCATTATACCCATGATACCTGCTTGAGTTAAAGTAGGGGTATAGAGTTTGTGATTGCGCACAAAAAAAATATTACTCATTGTGCCTTCAATCACATGCCCTTCATAATCCAACATAATGCCTTCGTTAATCACGTCATCATTCCATTCGGCACGGGCTAGGACTTGCTCTAAGCGGTTGAGGTGCTTAATTCCTGCAAGAATAGGGTTATGTGAGAGTCGTTGCTGACAAAACCGAACCTGAATGCCTTGCTGTTGAAAATGATCAGGATACTCTGGAGAAGGATGGAGGGATATTATTCGAGTGGCATTAACTATCGGTGGTTGTCGGTAACCACGACCGCCTGATCCTCGAGTAATAATAATTTTTAAAACCCCTTTTGAAATATTTTTTACGATGGATAAGGCTTCTTTTTTAAAAATTTCATACGCCAACGGGGGTAATAATAATCGTTGGCAACCTAAGCTAAGGCGCTGTAAGTGTTGTTCTAAAAAAACTAACTGTCCATTTAAAACCTCAATGGTTTCAAATAAGCCATCGCCATATTGAAGCCCTCGATCACTCAGATCAATCTGTGTTTGTGGTACTCCGTTGACAAGTATCATAAGCGTTTTTTAAAACCCTGCCATGTAGTTATTTACTGATAAGGATACCATTAATTACGATCGCTTAGGTTTCTTTATCCGCCTAAAAATAGGTTTTTATTTTCACTTGCTTTTGAAGCACTTTCCCTTTAAATTTAAGTTCATTTTTTGATACCTTCTTAATTGTTAATGAAATTACCTGATTATTCTTGCGCACATGTCCTTGTTGTAGGGGATTTAATGCTCGATCGCTATTGGCACGGAACCTCCACACGCATATCACCTGAAGCCCCTGTTCCAGTGGTTCAGATAGATGATGAAGAACATCGTGCAGGTGGGGCAGGCAATGTTGCCTTAAATATTGCACGACTGGGGGCAAACGTCGCGTTACTGGGTTTGGTTGGTGATGATACTGCCGCGACGACTTTAAAAAATTTACTGCAATCAGTCGGTGTTACTTGTGTTTTTCAAAGGGTCAAAAATGCCCCAACGATTACTAAATTACGCATCATCAGCCGCCATCAGCAACTTATTCGAGTCGATTTTGAAACTAAATTTAAAGACTTTAATGAAGCCGCTTTATTACAGAGTTATCAGCAACAATTAGCACAAGCGCAAGTGGTTGTTTTGTCCGATTACGGCAAGGGTACTTTAAGTAATATTCAGGAAATGATTCAATTAGCCAAAAAAATGAATAAACCCGTGCTAGTTGACCCAAAAGGATCGGATTTTAGCCGTTATCAATACGCTACCTTATTAACGCCTAATTTAACCGAGTTTGAGGCGGTTGTGGGAAGGTGTAAAAATAGCGATGAGATTGTTAGCAAAGGCATGCCCTTGTTAAAAAAATTACACTTAGAAGCGTTATTAATTACCCGTGGAGAACAGGGCATGACGCTGTTAACCCATCAATCGCCACCTTTGCATTTACCGACTCAAGCACACGAAGTGTTTGATGTCACAGGCGCAGGGGATAGTGTTATTTCATTATTAGCCGCCAGTTTAGCCGCTCAAGCCAATTTAGAAACCGCCACCGCCTTAGCGAATATTGCCGCAGGCTGTGTGGTTGGAAAATTAGGTACGGCAACGGTTTCGATTGAAGAACTTGAAGCCGCTTTAGTCGCAAAACGCACCCATCATCAAGGTGTTGGAACATTAACTGAAATCTTAAATGAAATTCAACACGCACAGAAAAAAGGCGAAAAAATCGTCCTTACCAACGGCTGTTTTGATATTTTGCATTTAGGGCATATCACTTATTTAAAACAAGCCAAAGCCTTAGGGCAACGATTGGTCGTTTTGGTGAATACCGATGAATCAGTTAAAAAATTAAAAGGCGACAGTCGACCGATTAAT
>JAGLEW010000047.1 GCA_023144875.1 Methylococcales bacterium | reverse complement strand
ATGATTACACGGTACCTGACATTTATGACCTATCGGGACTTGACATATAACTCCTTTGAGGAATATATCCATGATTACACGGTACCCCGCATCTATGAATGGATTTTATGAGTTGAGCGGCGGGGCGGTACATCCCAAGAATGATGCTCACTGAAACCTAACCCAAACTCAGGTTACTTAAAGTTCTTTTAGTAAACAATTCTCAGAAGCCATTTTTATTTGTGCATCAAAGTGGTCGTGAATGTTTGAAAATTGTTCAAAACTTTTCATGTCGGGTAGGTGATTAGCGCCTTGTGTTTCTAACGCATCCATAACCTCATACACGGTTAAGTTATTGATGTCCCGTGCAGGGTGAAACATTGTCTCGCCACCTGATAATTTTTTTAATTCCACAATTAATTGACAGTCTGTTAAAGCGGCTAAACTTGATTGTACCACTGCGGTTGGCAATGATAATTTATGCGAGATGCTGTGTGTATCTAAAGCTTTTTTTGCTTGAATAAACTGTTGAACAATCAGTTGCATGACACGCAAAGCTATAATTTTTTTTAGACGAAAACTTAGGTTTGAAAATTTTTTATGGTGTTTATAAATGTCATAATGCTGAATAAAAAATGAAATTTCACAGCCTAATAACACTAAAAGCCAGCCTAATTGTAACCAGATAAAAAACAACGGCAGTGCGGTGAAGCTGCCATAAATCGCGTTATAACTTGAGACACCTAGTTGTAATTCTAAATAGCCCCATTGGATCGCCTGATATAAAAAACCTGTGATGATACCTGCGATAATCCCTGCTTTAAAGTGGACTTTTTGATTCGGCATAAAGATAAAAATAAAACTAAACAACGCTGACATAATCACAGTTTGAGAGCCGTTTAATAAATATAAAATGGAGGCGGTTCCTTGCTCAGGTAAATGACTGTTTTCAATGAAGCCCGTTAATCGGGTGGTGACGAATACGGTGATACTGCTGGAGGCAATTAACAAAACGGGGGCGAGTAACATCAAGGATAAATAATCGGTGAGTTTTTCACTAAAATCTCTATGTTTTTTAATTTTCCAAATATGGTTAAATGATTGTTCAATATTGCCGATGACTTGAATCACGCTCCAGAATAAAACGATAACCCCGATTCCTGCGATGACTCCGCCTTCCGTATTAGCGAGCATATTTTCTGAGAATTTTAAAACCCGTAAAATAATGATTTCTTGCTCGGGATTTTGTTCTAATAATTGTTGTTTTAGCATGGTTTCAAAACCAAAACCTTTGGCGATCCCAAATAACATGGCAATAATTGGCACTATAGAAAGCACGGTGTACAGTGTTAATGCTGAGGCACGCAATAGGCACAAGTCCTCTTCAAAGGCTTTTTTTGATAATAATAATATTCGTAAACATTGAATTTTAACGCGTTGAACATTATTGAGGGCTTCCTCGTCAATTAACCACAGGTCTTCCTTAAAAAACCGAATAATATTTTTTATAGTCAAAGGAGGGGAACAGTCATTAAAGGTTGAAGAATTTTTTCAATATCCGCAGAATGAAACTCGCCCATTTGTCGATGAATAATCTTACCTTGTGGATTAATGACAACGGTAAAGGGGACGACGTCCATAATATTTCCCCATGAATGCGCCAATTTTTTTCCAGAATTTTCAGCCATCAATAATGGATAATTAATCCCTGTTTTTAGGCTAAAGGTTTTCACATCTTGGGCGTTATCCAATGCAATACCAATAAATTGAACATTTTTCGATTTGTATTGTGTTTGTAAGCGAATAAAATCAGGGATTTCTTTTAAACACGGCGGACACCATGTTGCCCAAAAATTAATAATTAAAATTTTACCCTGCCATTGCGATAGGTTTTGCATCGTGCTATTTAAATCAGCCAAGGCAATGTTTGACAGTGAAAAGGTTTCTGTTTTAGCGGTAGATTTAAGTTGTTGAAATGCAATTCCCGCGCTTAAGGCGATTAATGCCAGTATGATAATACCAATTTTTTTCATGTTACTTCTCAAGGCGGTTGATGCTTGCAATAAATTGCGGACTTTTTTGATAGCCAATAACACGCTGATTTAAATACTCTTGTTGCGTCAGTCCAAAAAAGAGTACCGCAGGCGGGCCAACTAAGTTGAAATTTTTTAAGAGAGCTTTATCATCGGTTGAATTTTTAGTGACATCCGCCCGTAATAAGACAAAATCTTTCAAGGCATTTTGAACCTCAGGGTCGGTGAAGGTGTAAGCCTCCATTTCTTTACAGGCAATACACCAGTCTGCATAAAAATCCAGCATCACTTTTTTCCCTTGTGCACTCGCGGTTTTAAGCTCGATTTTAAATTCATTTAACGAGGTGATCGCTTTAAAATTAAGTTCATTATTTGCCGCTGTTAAGGTGTGGTTTTGGCGATTATGTAACGGTTTTAAGGGGTTTTTATTGCCCATGCTCATGCCGATAAGAATCAATATGCCATAGATTAAAACCACCACGCCAATGCCTTTTTGAAATTTACACCAGCCATTAGCTTCAGGTTTTAACGGTTCTAATACGTGTAAATACATTGCTGAAATGATGAGTAACATCGAGGCTAATAGCATGGTTATCATGGGCGGTAGTATTCGATCTAGCATCCAAAGAGCCGTTGCTAACATGATAACGCCAAAAACAATTTGAATGGAGTTTAACCATTTCCCCGCTTTTGGTAATAATTTACCCGCAGAAGCGCCAACAATGAGCAATGGAACGCCCATTCCTAATCCCATCACAAATAATGCGCTGCCGCCTAAAACCACATCACCTGATTGACCAATGTAAATTAAAGCACCTGCTAAGGGGGCGGCGACACAAGGACCCACAACTAAAGAAGATAGGGCACCCATGATGCCTGCGCCTAAATAAGAACCATCACGATGGTCATCACTGGATTTATGTAATTTTGCTTGCAGGGATTTTGGCAGTTCCAAGCGATAGAATCCAAACATTGAGAGCGATAATAAAATAAATAGTCCGCTAAATAATGCCACGACCCATGTTTGTTGAAATAAAACTTGTAAATTACTGCCAAAAAGTGCCGCTAGCACGCCAAAAACGGTATAGGTTAACGCGGAGGCAACCACATAAGCCAATGACAGCAAAAAAGCTTTGCGAGTGCTTAAATTTTTGCCTTGCCCAACGATAATGCCCGATAAAATAGGAATCATTGGGAAGGTACAGGGGGTAAAAGCGAGTAATAAACCAAAGCCTAAAAAGCTCAATAAAGTGAGTGCAAAGCTTTCTTGTCCAAAGGATTGGGCAATCTGGTTTTGTTCTGATAAGGTGATGGGGGTTTTTTGAGGGGCTGATATTTGTGTGGCAATCGGTAACATCAATGGTACTTGTTGGGTCATCGGGGAATAACATACCCCACGTTCCGCACAACCTTGAAATTTGACCTCTAAAATAATTTCTTCAGCGGCGATTTTTGTTCGTAATAAACCCACATCAAATTGCAATTGCTGATAAAAAATTTCAACCTCACCAAAAGCGACATCTTTTTTTGAAAGACCATGAGGAATGGTATAAGTTTCTAATTCAACCGCCGTTTGTTGGACTAATTTCAGTTGAACTTTTTCTCGGTATAAATAATAGCCTTCAGCAATTGTCCAGTGTAAGGCTAAGGTTTTATCATCTTTCACCGTCACTTTTAATTGAAAAGCTTCTTCGGCGGCTAATAATTCATCGTCTAATAAATTACGGGTAAGCCCTGTTAATAATTGGGTAAAGGCATTGACCTTGGCGGTATTTTCTGAAATTTTAAGAGTGATTTGTTTTTTTTCTGGGGGGTAGCAAACTCCGACATCGGCACAGCCTTGATAATTAATTTCCAGTAATAATGTTGTTTTTAAGCTAGGATTTTTAAAGGGAATGGATAAAACGACGTTATCGTGATAAATAATTACATCGCCAAATAATGGATCGCTTTTTGCTTCACCCGTAGGAAATTCAAATTTATCTAAGGTAAGGTCTTTTGTTTGAGAGATGACCGAAAAACGATGCTGATACAGATAATAGCCTTTTGCACTTTGAAAGGAGAGATTAATTTTATGGTTAACTATTTTTGCTGAGACCTTAAATGCTTCATCAACAGGCAGTAGATCAGCAGGGTCAATCGCATGTGCAGAAAGACTTACGATAAATAAAAAATAAAATAAATGGATTTTAACAAAAGAGAGAAAGGACATTATAGTAGCGTTAAAAAAAGAGGTTAATAGTGGGATAATGCCCTATTAATATAGTTCATATTAATATAGGGCTTGACGAAAGTTTACATCAACCTATAATGCGAAAGTTAACTTTCAATAATTGCGGTAGTAGAGCTGGCGAATCATGGAAAACGATCAAGATAAAACCCCGTATGAAGATGCGGATATTACCCGTGCCGCGCGATGTTTAAAAGCCATGTCGCACCCTTTACGCTTAAAAATACTGTGTGTACTCGGAAGTGATTCGATCAGCGTACAGGAAATTGTTGAATTGGTGGGTACCAGCCAAAGTAATATTTCTCAACATCTGGCTATTTTAAGAGAAAAAGATTTATTGGGTTTTAAAAAAGAAGCAAATCGCGTTTATTATTATATTGATGACGAGAGAATGCTCAAACTCATTCAGATGATGCGTGAAATTTTTTGCAGTCGTCATTAATACTCTAAACCGTTATAAAAAATAATAAAAAAATCGCTTATGGATCAATATTTCGAATTTGTCACTAACCATTATTTGCTGTCCTTTGCCTTTGTCGTGGTCTTATTTTTACTCGTTCAGGATTTGGTGGAAAATGCCTTTAGTCGGGTTGAAAGACTCTCGCCTTTATTAGCCGTCACGCGGATGAACAGCGCTGACGTGTTTGTCATTGATTTACGTGAGGCCGCTGATTATTTAAAAGGTCATATTGAAGGGGCTAATAATATTCCACTGGATAAATTAGAAGAACAGTTGGGTTTATTAAAAACCAAAAAAACAACCGAGCTATTATTGGTTTGCCAAACAGGAACACGCATTAATAGTGCAACGAAAACCTTGATAAAAGAAGGTTTTGAAAAAATACTAAGCCTTAAAGGTGGCATGCAGTCATGGGAAGATAATAACCTTCCTTTGACCGTTGAAAGCAAAAAATAACCATTTTTTAAGGGTTATTTAATTTTTATTACTTTTAATTTATAGAGAAGATCATGGCTGACGAAAACAAACAACCCGAAACTGCGCAAGACGATGCAAAAAATTTCTCCATTCAAAAAATTTACACGAAAGATATTTCGTTTGAAACCCCGAATTCACCCCAAATTTTTATTGATAAATGGGAGCCTCAAGTTGATTTTAACTTAGGCACTAATGTAAACCCATTGGACGAAGATGATTTATACGAAGTGTCATTATCAGTGACTGTTACGGTTAAATGTGGTGAAAAAACCGCGTATTTGGTCGAAGTTTCTCAAGCAGGTGTTTTTACTTTAACGGGGTTTAATGAAGATGAAATGGGGCCGATGATGGGAAGTTTTTGCCCAAATATTTTATTTCCTTATGCTCGAGAAGTCATTTCAGATTTGGTGAATAAAGGCGGGTTTCCTCAATTATTATTAGCCCCTGTCAATTTTGAAGCGCTGTATGCACAACATTTACAACAGCAACAAGCGCCTAGTTCAGATAGTCTGAATTAATGCAATGACCGCTAAAATAAGTGTCTTAGGTGCAGGTTCTTGGGGGACGGCTTTAGCGATACTGGCAGCTAGAAATGGCTGCCAGACTTTACTCTGGGGACACAACCCAAACCATATTAGTACACTGCAATCGACACGCGAAAACAAAGCCTATTTACCTAATTTACCGTTTCCTAAAAAACTACAACTCACAAGCGACTTAAAAACTGTTGCTGAATTTAGTGATTTATTGCTAATTTCAGTGCCAAGTCATGCTTTTAAAGACCTATTAATAACACTTAAACCTCTTATTTCTGAGCATACTCAAATTGCTTGGGCAACCAAAGGTTTTTGTTCTGAAATAGGTGGGCTACTAGACTCGGTGGTCACTCAAAATTTATTTATTAATACCCCCACCGCCGTATTATCAGGCCCTACTTTTGCGAAAGAAGTCGCGGCAGACTTACCAACGGCGATGACTATTGCCTCAACTGACACCGTTTTAGCTAAAAAATTAGCGGAAATACTCCACAATGAACATTTTAGGGTATATACCAATACCGATATTATTGGCGTGCAAGTGGGTGGGGCGATTAAAAATATCTTTGCTATTGCTTCAGGCATTGCCGATGGCTTAGGCTTAGGGGCAAATACTCGTGCCGCTTTAATTACCCGTGGATTGACCGAAAGCATTCGTTTGGGGACTGAACTGGGCGGTAAGCAAGAAACCTTAATGGGGTTAGCAGGTTTAGGTGATTTAATTTTAACCTGTACAGATAATCAATCACGTAATCGCCGCTTTGGATTAGCGTTAGGGAAAGGTGGGCAAAGTCACGCAGAAATTATTAAGACGATTGGTCAAGAAGTTGAAGGGATTTTTGCGGCTAAAGAAGCCTATTTTTTAGCGCAAAAATATCAAATAGAGATGCCTATCATTGAACAAACCTACAAAGTTCTCTACGAAAATTTAGATCCACGAATTGCAGTACAAAATTTACTTGCTCGAGAGAAAAAAGCGGAAAGTTAGCACTTTATCGCATTTTTTTTAGTCTATTACCGCTATAGTTTCATCATCGCTTTGTTGTATCACATTCATTCTATTAAAAAATACAGGAAAAAAACCATGATAAAAAAAATAATAACACTCTTTATTTTCGTACTCTTTACCTCAAGCTGTACAAACTCTGATATAGCAAGGGTGGCTAATGCCGCTGCAGGTGATGTGGGGCGTGTTATTCCAGGGCAGGCAGGTAGTACGGTACGAGTTCTCACAAAAAATGTGGTGAAATCTTTTGTCACTGTTATTGGTGGACAATTACAACTCACTCTGCAAGACAAACAAAACCTTGAGCAAATCTGGCAAGATGAGAATAACACTCAGCCTGTTTCATGGTGTTCTGATAATCAATTTCTATCCAGTAATTCAAAAACCGTAAAATGTAAAAAAGTGAATAAAATCACTGCAACGGCAGGTAAAGTGATTAAAATGAAAGATGATGCAATGTGTCGTATTATGAAAACAGAAGTTGAAAACCCTAAAGGTGAAATTGCCACTGAAACTCAAAATCTTTGCCAAGACAAGGCTGGAAAGTGGTATGAAAAAACATAACGCTTGGCTGAGTCAATTTTTGAGTATTGGCTTGGTGCTGATAATTATTAGTTTGACACAAGCGTGTACGACTAAGACAAAACCTTTAATGCGTGGCGCTTCGAGCACAAATGCAAACGTGGGACTGACAAGAGCCTTTACTCGTGCGATTAATGCCGATAAAGGCGGTAAAAAAGTAGCGCTATTAATTGGTAATAAGGCATACAAAAATATTCCCAGTTTAGATAAGCCTATTAACGATGCCAGCGATCTTGCCGCCGCCCTTGAAAGTTTAGGCTTTGAAGT
>JAGLEW010000046.1 GCA_023144875.1 Methylococcales bacterium | reverse complement strand
CGATTAACGGCACAGATTCTTATATTGGCACCCAAATCGAAGCGCGTATTCGTTGGGATATTTTACCTAAAAATGTTCGTCTTGAAGGGGGAATTGCGCATATTTTTGCGGGGGATTTAATGGAAAATGCGCATAAAAAAGACAGCACCTATGTTTACTCTCAAATGGTTTTAAAATTTTAATAACATGAAAAAAATAGGACTATTACTCTTTCTTTTCATTACTTTGCCATTACAGGCTAATAATGTATTACGACTTTCCACGACCACTAGTACCGAAAACTCAGGTTTATTAGCGGTCTTAAACCCTGTGTTTGAAAAAAAATATAAGGCGCGCGTGGATGTGATTGCGGTTGGAACAGGGAAAGCCTTAAAGCTGGGGGAAAATGGTGATGTAGATGTCGTCTTTGTCCATGCCCCTGTTGCTGAAAAAAAATTTATTAACGCAGGTTATGGGGTTGATCGCCATGCCGTTATGCACAATGATTTTGTTTTAATTGGGGCAAAATCGGATAAAGCGGATGTGAAATCGTCAAAAACAATTAGCGAAGCGTTACAAAAAATTATCACTCAAAACGCGGTCTTTATTTCACGCGGGGATGATTCGGGGACGCATAAAAAAGAAAAGTCTTTATGGGCGTTAACTCAAAAAAAACCACAAGGCGCTTGGTATGTAAGCGTGGGTCAAGGAATGGGGGCGGTGTTAAAAATCGCCGATGAAAAACAGGCTTATACCTTAACCGACCGTGGGACGTATATTGCTTATAAAGATAAACTGGCGTTAGATATTGTTTTTGCAGGCGGTAAAAATTTATTCAATCCTTATCATATTATGGCGGTTAACCCTAAGCGTTATCAATCAGTCAATTATGAGTTAGCCAAAAAATATATTGGTTTTATTGTATCAATAGAGGGTCAAAAAATAATTGCAGATTATCAGAAAAAAGGTCAGCCACTGTTTTACCCTGATGCGATTAAATAAACGGCTCGCCCTTCTTGTTGTCCATGATCTTGATAATGTTGAAACCCTGATGCGATAGTACCTTGCTTAATGGCTAAAGCCACATCAATATTTTCGCTCAGGTATTTTTCTTCATTAAAATTTTGTTCGGTGACTTTAATGTCTTTGTGCAAAAAAAATAAGGAATGGTTTTCAGTGTTTTGTTGCACGGCTATTTTTACTGAATCAGAAACTTCACCGCTCATTAAAGCTAAGTATTCGTTCATTGAAAGTTGCGTATGTTCTAAAACAGGGGTAATTTGAATGCGATCGAACCCTACCGATTGTGCTTCTCCCCAGATATTTTCTAAAATAAAGTCATTTTCAATCACATGATACTCACGCATCTCAAATTGTGAGGCTTTTGTTTGTGAATGATAACGCCCAGGTTCTGACATGCCAACAATACCTGTGGGCTTTAATAAGCGATAAAATTCGTTTAAAACCTCTTGGGTGTTTGGAATATGATGAAAGGCATCGTTGACGATAATTCGATCAAAACTATGGGCTTCCTCATCAAATGATTGCCCATTAAACACGTTAAAAATCGGGGTGGGGCTGGTTCTATTAACAGGAGGGTGTCGCTTAAATAATTGTTCCCCAATCGCTAAGGCTTTTTCTGAAACATCATAGCTGGTGACGATACAGCCAAATTCAACTAATATTTTGGAAAGCCAACAAGATCCTGCGGCAAAATCAAGCACCTTCATGCCTGATTGTAATTTTATACCATTGAATAAATGCCCTAAACTTGTGAGTAACGCCCCTGTTTCTGAGGCATTATGAAAGGGTTTTTGATAAAGGTAGGCATGTTCTTCACGTCCTTCAAAATACTTATTAGCAAATTCGGCATGTTCTTTTAAAGAGTATTTATCAATTAAGGTTTGTGGATCAATTAATTTAGTCATAAAGAGGCGTTTGGTAAAAATCAGGGTAATAATATCCTATCATGATGCCCTTGAAATTTTTAAACTTACCACAAGATCGCGATAATTCTTTTCACTCAAAGCATCATTCATAATGACTAGACTCTGCCATTGTTTATTGGCTAAAGAAAAATGTAGGACAATCATAAAACGGCTAATCACCGTAGTTGGTAAAATGTGAATTTTTTGCGGCGGGGTATTTAGGCAAATTAATTGCCAATCATCTAAAGTAACTTGATGCAGCTGGTATGGTTGAAAATTTTTCTGTCTGAGCCAATGAAAACAGGTACTACTTAAAACAATTAAAAAAAATAATACTTGTAGGTAAATAGATAAATTAGGACTAAAACTCACCACAAGAGCAAGGCTATGTAAAAGGTTTAAAAAATAGCCTAGATGCTGAGATTTTTTAGGGGCAAAGAAGCGTGGGTTGTCGAATTTTAGGGATGAGTGAGGCAAACTTTGAGTCGTTTGGGTATTTTTCGCTTAATAAAAAGGTTAATAATAGATTGTCTTCAAGGGTTAAAAATTGTTCAAAAAGTTGTTGTTCTGATGTCAATGCGGTTAAGTAGTCTGTCTTTAAATAGGCTAATAAGAGCCTGTCTAATTCTTGCGTTCCACGGCGGCATTGCCATTGTAACTGTTTGAATTTTTTATTCATCTCATACCACACGCCGTATTTTATTTGATAAATATTTGTAGTTTATAGCTGGCATCCCTTTTTTGAGCTTCCATTGCAATTAAATATTGACCTGACATGGGTAATTCACCTAACCAATGCATCATTTGATAAGCGGCTTTTTTACCGTCTAAAATTTCACCTTTTACTTCGATTACGCCATCGGATTCGGTTAAGCGATAAAAAGGTTTATAAATTGAAAAAACAGCATTGCTTTCTTTAGAGGATAAATCAAGGTTTAAGGTTTGTCCTTTTCGAGCGGTGAAATAATAGTAGTGGTTTTCATTTTGTGGAATAGTTTTTGCGTATGAGGCGGAGCTTGCACCTTTTGAAAAACGAATGACTTCACTTGATTGCTGTAAAGCACTATTAGAGTCGGGGGTGTTGACGGCGGTAACAGGAATACCTTTCCACTTTTTAGTTAACGGTTGTGCACAATTTCCCCAAGTGGCTTGCCAGCGTGAGGGGTAATCTTTATCAATAAAATTAATATGAAAGCGCCCCCAATAAGCGGTGGTACGACCGTTAACTCCATCGCGTTCGGTCTTACATGAAACATCACCTTTATCTTGCGCCCAATAGCCCTCGTATGAGCCACGATTGCTGTAAACGCCCGCTAAATTTTCAATATAGATAATACCGCCATGACGACCATTATCATTGTATCGCCACAATGCGGTTGTGCCAGAGTCTTCTGAATAAATGACTTTACCATGATTACTATTCCATACTTCGTCAGCAGAACTATTGAAACTAATCAATAAGGTGACGTTAAATAGTAGTAATACCAGTGTTTTGTTCATAAAAAATCTCTATCTACGGGTTAACATTATACATATAATGTAATTTTAATCAGTGGGATGGTGGTTTAAGCATTTTTAAAGAAAGATGCCATTATTGAAGATTTATTTTAATTATGCTTTACCATAAAAATAATAGCTTACAATGATGGATAAGTTATATTTTTGAATTTTTTGCTTTATTCCCACTCTATTGTTGCTGGCGGTTTTCCTGAAATATCATAGGTTACACGAGAAATCCCCGAGACTTCGTTAATAATACGTCTAGAAATAAGATCTAAAAAATCATAGGGTAAATGCGCCCAGCGTGCGGTCATAAAATCAATGGTTTCAACGGCTCGAATGGCAATAACATAGTCATATCGACGACCATCCCCCATGACGCCAACCGATTTTATCGGTAAAAAAACGGCGAAGGCTTGACTCACTTTATCATATAAATCATGATTATAAAGTTCTTCAATGAAAATTGCATCGGCTTGTCGCAGTAAATCGGCATAGCTTTTTTTAACTTCACCTAAAATACGCACCCCTAAACCAGGCCCTGGGAATGGATGGCGAAAAACCATATTTTTTGGCAAGCCTAATGTTAGGCCTAATTGACGAACTTCATCTTTAAAAAGTTCTCGTAAAGGTTCGACTAATTTTAACGCCATATTATCGGGTAACCCACCGACATTATGATGCGATTTAATCAAATGTGCATTCCCTGTTTTAGACCCTGCAGACTCAATGACATCAGGATAAATCGTCCCTTGTGCTAACCATTTTGCTGCCGTTAATTGGTTCGCTTCTTCATCAAAAATTTCAATAAATAAATTACCAATAATTTTACGTTTTTGCTCAGGATCAGTTATGCCTTGTAAGGCTTTAAGGTAACGTTGTTCAGCATTCACTCGAATCACTTTCACGCCCATGTGTTCGGCAAACATCTCCATGACTTGATCGCCTTCGTTTAAACGTAATAAGCCTGTATCAACAAAAACACAGATTAATTGCTCACCAATGGCTTGATGCAGTAACGCGGCAACCACTGAAGAATCCACCCCGCCTGACAAGCCTAAAATAACTTGATCATCGCCGACTTTTTGTTGCACCATTTCAATGCTATCACTAATGATATTACGGGCGCTCCATAAAGTATCACACTCACAAATATCAACGATAAAACGCGATAAAATAGCGTGTCCTTGTTTGGTGTGAGTGACTTCAGGATGAAACTGTAAGCCATAAAAACACTTTTCTTCATTGGCAATACCTGCAATAGGTGCGCCTTCTGAGCTAGCGATGCAGATAAAGCCTTCGGGTAAAGTGACCACTTTATCGCCATGACTCATCCAAACATCTAATAAACCATAGCCTTCCGCTGTTTTCGTATCTTCTATCTCCTTTAGAAGCTTTGAATGTCCCCGTGCACGAATCTCTGCAAACCCAAATTCCCGATGGGTTGCATTTTCAACACTGCCGCCTAACTGCTCGGTCATGGTCTGCATACCATAGCAAATTCCTAAAACGGGAATTCCCATTTTAAAAATATAAGTGTTAACTCTCGGCGTATTTTTATGGGTGACTGTTTCGGGCCCTCCCGATAAAATAATACCTTTGGGTGAAAATTTTTCAATTTGATCCGCGCTAACATCATATGAATAAATTTCGCAATAAACGCCTGTTTCTCGGACTCTACGAGCGATAAGTTGCGTATATTGAGAGCCAAAATCAAGAATAAGGATTTTATGGGAATGGATATTAGTGCTTGAGTTCATAAGTGGATTATTTGAAAAAAACAGGGCACAATTTAAACCTAGTCTTAACGATTATCCTCTATGCCAAAAGAAGAGAAAAGATCAGGTAATTATTACCGTAAAAATTGCTATAGTATAACAATCTGTTGTCTTATCAACGAAAAAATATACCCTTGTAGGACTAATAACCATTGATTTTAGATGTTGTTTTCACACTTACTTATAATAAAAACCATAAATTATGAAAAAAACGTTTTCTTCGAAACAAACCCTCCCAAAAACAGGCATAGAAGGCTTAAAAGAAAACTGGCGCAGTGATTTAATTGCAGGATTTGCCGTTTTTTTAACCGCTTTGCCGTTATGTTTAGCCATTGCTTTAGCCTCTGGTTTCCCACCTGCATCGGGTATTATCACCGCCTTAATAGGAGGCTTATTAATTTCACGGATTAATGGCTCATTTATCACCGTTAATGGGCCTGCCGCAGGTTTAATTGTGGTGATTTTTGCCTCAGTACAGACCTTAGGCGAAGGGGATGTTATTGCAGGCTATCGCTATACCTTAGCGGCTATTGTTATCGCCAGTGCTTTACAAATAATAATGGGCTGGTCAAAAATTGGCCGTTTAAGTGCTTTTTTCCCCGTACCTGTTGTACATGGAATGTTAGCCGCTATTGGTATTATTATCATGGCGAAACAGTTTCACGTTATGCTGGGGGTTACACCCGATGAAGGGAATATTTTTTCGATTATTACTCAAATTCCTGCCAGTTTACTTCATCCTACGCCTAAAATTGCTATGATTGGTTTGAGTGGTTTGCTGATTATTATTTTTTGGCCGATGTTTCGCCCCTTAAAATTTAAACTTATTCCATTACCACTGATTGTCTTGTTTGTAGGAATGTTATTGGCGCAAATATTTGGCTTACAGCATGAGCATATTCATCTGCATTTTTCCGCCATAGAAGCCCATCAACACATGGTTGAGCCTCAATTTTTAGTCAAATTACCCGATTATTTCTTTTCTAATTTTTATTACCCTGATTTTTCAAAAACATTCACCTTAGATTTTTTCGGGGCTATGATAAGTATTTGTTTGGTCGGTAGTCTTGAAACTCTACTGAGTACCACCGCTATTGATAAACTTGATCCTTATCAGCGTAAATCTAATTTAAATCGAGACTTAACGGCTATTGGTTTTGGTAATATGTTGGCAGGTTTTATTGGTGGTTTACCGATGATTGCTGAAATTATTCGCAGTACCACCAATGTTAATAATGGCGCAAAAACAGGGTGGGCAAATTTTTTCCATGCCTTAATTTTACTTATTTTTGTGGTTGTCTTTCCCCACTTTATTCATAACATCCCATTGGCAACATTAGCCGTGTTGCTTATTTATACAGGCTATCGTTTAACGTCACCGCAATCGTTTAGACATATTTTAAATATAGGGATTGAGCAGTTTATTGTTTTTTGCATTACTATTATCAGTGTACTCGCAACGGATTTATTAACGGGTGCCAGCATTGGTATTGCGGTAAAACTAGGCTCTCATCTTTATAAAGGCGTGTGGCTTAATAATCTATTTAAAATTTACTTTACGGTTCATCGCCCTGATCAAAAAACGATTGTAGTTAAAGTCATTGGCTCGGCGTTATTTTCAAATTTTTTGCCATTAAGGCGTGCGCTTCATGAGCTTGAAAAACAGAAAACGATTGTATTTAACTTTACGGATGGTTATTTGATTGATCACACGGTTATGGAATATCTTGAGCATTTTAGCCGCGACTATGAAGCAGAGGGAGGACGATGTCATCAGGTGGGCGTGTCTTTAAAGAAATTTTCAAATCATAAATTAGCCGCACGTATTATGACAAAGGATGACCGAAAATCTTGAGCATAAAAAAACGAGTTTATTAGGATCAATAAACTCGTTATGCTTTTAAACGTAGATTGCTAACCTACTTAGATAAAAAGACTTAAGGGTTCATAAATTTATGAAAAAGTACTTTAATCTTTTTAAATAGCTCTACGGATTCTTTCATTTTAGCAAGAGCTTCTTCTTGTTTACCTTTTTTATACGCTAAGCGAGCTTTCCCTAATCTATTTAAGGCTTTTGCACGAAGGTGATAGGTGGTTGCGCTTTCGTTGGTTTTTGCAATTTGTTTTGTTTTTTTGAATTCCGCTAACAGAACCTTAATATCATCCCCTTCTTTAACCGCTTCAAGTGCTACAAGGGTTTTTTCTGCTTGTGCAAGCGCATCATCAATTGCTTGAGAGGTTTGAGCAGGGGTTTGGTTTTCAATCTTACCAGCAGGTTTCGCCATAGCAGAAGGAGCAGCTGCTAGCAATGCAGTACTAAGAGAAAGTGCCAACAATATGTTTTTTAATAAAGCCATTCTGTGTTTAACCTCTATATTGATTATTATGAATAATATTTAATGTGTAACACCTTTACAGTGCGACACAGCTTTCATTGTAGCATAGGTAATTTTGGGTGGGGTGAAAACCCCTTGACCGCATTATATCAAAGTGATTGGTTTTATTTTTGGGGTGGAATAAAATAAAACTCTCCTTCTAAAGACGATGAAACCCACGCAATTTGATTATTATTCGATTGTTTGCTCACTGATATTCGGACATTTTTTAAGACTTCTTCAATTTTTAAACGGGGAATGCGCATGTATTTTAAAAGCTCGCCCGTGTACAAACCATTTCGATTTGCCCCATCACTGGCGGTTTTTCCTGAGGCCGTTGAATACGCCATAATCGTTCCTCTTGGCGCACTCATCGTGGCTAAACGGTTATTTTTAGTATTAAAAGATCGGCTTTTTGGTGGGTAAGGGTTATCACGGCAGGCATCTAATAAAATAATATTCAAGCCATTGGCGGCTAACTCAATTTGTTTCACAATATTTTGCGCAGGGATCGCTTCTTCTTCAACTCGAGATTCAGTATTAACCTTCACATCAATCGGAAATAAATAATTAATGCCTTCGACTTCAGCCGCATGACCTGCATAATAAAATAAGGCCACACTGTCTTTACCCGCTTTTTTTAAACGGTTGCCAAATGCTTTGATGGCTTTATTCATACCTTGTTTGGTTTTATTGGTATGTAGCAACACTTCAAACCCAAGTTTTTTTAAGGTCGCCGCCATATCATTGGCATCATTTTCTGCATTTTCAAGTGAAGCACCCGCTTTTTCATATTTTGCATTCCCAATCACCAATGCAATGCGTTTTCGGTGACTCGATATAGCGGGAATAGCGCTTAACGGGATCATCTTACCCTTGTTAACAACAATAGTGGTCTTATCATTACTTCGGCTATCAGTTGCCACCGAAGTATTTGATGGTAAATCCACGGGTGGGTAGCTGACTGGAACTTTATAAACAGGGGTCGCGGCAATGGTGGTTTTTTTATCAAAGCGTTTTAGTAGTTTAAAAATAGCCCCTTTTATAGCGTGATCAGTGGCTTTTCCTAAAGAAGACTGACTAAAATTAATCGCACTGCTGTTAAAAATATCCCCTTTTGTTCGGATGACTTTTTGACCAATATAACTGCCAATTGATTCAGTAGTAGCGGTACGGGCATTAATAATTTTAAGTTGGATACCAACTTCAACATACTGCTTATCGGTGGTACTAATGCCATTAATATTGGTATGGTTTTCAATCCCAAAATGGTACACCTCAGGATAAATAATATAATCCGCCGTTTTAAGTTGCAACTGATCAATGCCATTGGAATCACAAACCTTTGATTGTTGACATTGCTGCATTTGTTGAATCAAACGATTGGCAATTTCTTGTTTTTCTTCAATAAATTCAAAGCGATTGGTGTCAAATAATACATCAATTAAACGATTAGTAACTCCAAAGCCAATGCGGTGATCGCGAAGAATGGGGTATTTTTCCAAGTCTATTTTTGAAATATTCCATGGAAAAACCATCACATTATGTCTGGTACCTTGAATATCAGTTAAATCAAAACGTTCGATAGGAATGGCCTTAACAAGGGCGGTTGATTTAGGGCTATCGACTCTGGCACAACTTAACAGTAAGGTTAACGCTACTATAAAAATAAGATAAAATTTATTTTTCATCACCAATCACCTTGGGTAGCGCTTCAAAAATAGCCTCCTGACTCAACTGACCAGCCCCTGAGGTATTAAAATTTACATTATCCATTGGCTTATAAAGAATGCTGTTTAAATTGCGTGATTGTGTGCCTTCACCCGCATGACACTCTATGCTATTACTGGCTAATGTGTAACGACAAACCTCTAATTCCAAACTATCTTCATGTTTGCTGGAACTAAAGAAAGCGATGGAAATTTTAGAAACTTCAGTCTTAAAATCAATAATTTTAATCCAAAAAATATAGGTTAATTGGTGTTTGGTTGCCAAATTTTGAAGGCTATCAGGACTAAGCTGATGTTCTTGAAGCATCCAATGTTGCTGTAATTCATGGTCTAGATTTTTATTGTTAAAACCTAACACCACTTTTTCATCAATAAAAGAAAGCGCCGTTTTATCCATTAACGCTTGTTGTAAAATATTTTTTACCCCAAAGCCCAATTGTTTTTGTTGCCAAATCGCATCGTTAACCGAACTTTGATAGCCTAAAACAACCGCTGTATTATCCGCATAAATATTTGCTGAAAGTATCAGGCCCATTAAAAAAAATTTAAAATGTTTCATTTCTATAACTCTCCAAAAAATAGATAACCTATAAACGTTTAAACCGATTTTAAAAATCCATGGTTGTGCCTAAAAAGACCGTATTAGAGTAATAATTATCTAAGCCAATAATACGCTTATAGTTTAAATTAACCTGCCACATATTAGACACCGTATAAGTTGCCCCAAATTTTATACTATAAAAATCCTTATCTTCGCCCCGATTAAAACTGGTTGCATAATCGGTAATATCACGGGTGTAAATCATGCCACCTTGTAAAGCGATGTTGTCAAGCAGTCGATACCCTAAAGAAGCACCAATTTTAATTAAATATTGTTCGTTGTCGATAATGAACTCATTGGCTCTGTAATAATCATCGGTATTATATTGTGCGGAAAAACTGATTCTTGGGACAAATCGGCCGCCATCATCGTAGGTTAAGGCGCTGCTTAATCCGCCCCCAAAAGTATTCGTCAGTGCAAATCCCGTAATATAGGTGGCAATGTAATTAAAATTTGCGACCGTGGTGAGTTTTAAATGATGAGGTAATAACCAGTCTTTTTTTGCATATAAAACCACCCCTGTTTTATGTCCTTCAAAGCTTTCAAAATCCATGTATTCATAAGGGACAAATGCGCCGACCTCAAAGCCTTTAAACATGGTGGATACCGCTAAGGTGATGCTTTTAATGTCCCCATCATCATCCGCCTCGGTAAAGCGCCCTTGCTCGTATTTTAAATCGACAATGGCAACCCCTCCTTTATTATTAATGCCCGTAACACTGCCTTGATCGTAATTTAACGTGAGGTTCTGATTATTTTTTCTCGCGGATTTAGCTTTATAAGATAAAACCGTTGCATCGAGTAGGTAGTCATAAATAATACGGGAACTGGTTGCAGAAGGTGCAGTTGAGGCTAAAGAGCTAGAGGTTAAGGCATTCATAACTGGCAATAGGCCTAAGGTTCGGGCAATATTAATTAAATCAGCACGAGTAACTACGTTGCTGTCAAAAATAACTACACCATCGGATTCAATCACAACTCGTTCATTTCCCAATGGTACGTAATTATTTTCGCTAATTTTTTTTAAAATAGTGGAATTTTGCGTTTTACTGCTGTATTTTTTCCCCGGAGCATCATTGAGTAAACCAATGGGTGTTCCTCCTGTGGTATATACCTTGATGTTTCGACCATTCAACGTCCCTGATAAAGTGCTTAAGTTATAAACTGTCTTATCATCGGCTGTATTTTTATTAAAGGCTAAATTTGGCTTGATAACCGCCTTATTAATTCGAACAAGGTCGTTATAAATAGTATCGGCCGCCGAAGTATTGAGCACTTCACCAATTTCTTTATTAATGTTAGGGATAATGGTGGGATCGAGTGTGGATGTAAATTCCACTGCATTCACGGAAGTGGTTAAACCGTAAAGTAGGAGCGAGGTTATTACCTTGTGCTGTTTTTTCATAAGACTTTTCTGAGGTGAAGGTGAAGTTAAAGCAGTCATATAGAACAACTGCTGAATCTTTAGCTCAGATTTAAGCGATTATATAAAAAAAGAGCGTAAAAGAATCGAGTAGACTAATGTTTGTTAGTCATAGATCATTCTAAACCAATTTTTAGAAGAAAATTAGAAAATTTAATAGAATTGAAAAAAGACATAAAGGCTTGTTAAATAAGGGCTGTAGAGGGGAAATTTCCTAAGAAGTTGTAAAATGAGAGGAGGTTATATTTTGGAACTGTGAATTTAATCACAGCCCCAAAAATAGTTTGAGTTGTATTTAGTTTAAAACCTTGGTAACTTTATCTAGTTGATTAAAGACATCTCCTCCGCAAGGCAAAGTTCTATTCTTCTTAGGGCTTTTTGCCCAAAAAGTTTTTACACCTGCGGAACTTCCTTGAGTGTAAAGTTGATAACGAATATTCTTACTTACGTTAAAACTTAAGCCATCCGAGGTGTATTGAAAAGAACGCTTGCTTACGCTCAAATCTTTTGGAAAGCTCAGATCAATCGTATAAGGGTCAGATCCATAGCGGTATTGCACGTAACTTTCACGACCACTTAAGCTTTCAGACCCACAAACTGATAAAACCTTATTTCCCTTTGCCATTTGACAGCTAAAAAGAACGGTTTCATTACTATTACAAAGACTGTTTGAAGGTCTTGTAGCGGCTGAAGTGCTAGTTGAAGTACCTGTTGTGGTATCAGTTGAAGTACTCGTCGTGGTATCGGTTGTACCACCTGTGGTCGTAGTTGTTGTCGTACCATCGACGACAGGTGGTTTTGTATTATCACAGGCAGATAATGTTAAAATCGCTAAACTTGCAGAAATTAAAAGAGAATTTTTCATGAATGATTCCTAAAGATATTTGTAGATAAAATAAATCGGGTGTTAATGTTTTAACTCTACAAAAAAGAGAGTATACAAAATGCCAATCCTTAAGACAATTTCTTTAGGATAAAGCAAAGACCGAAATTGTAGCATACAACCTTAAAGAGATAAGTTTTCAATTATCTGTCAAAAACAAACAGTTAATGTGATCGTATTTGAAACTTTGTCGGCTTTACTCCTAAAAATTAATCCTTTTTTTCAAACATTGAAATCTGCATTTCACCTTTGTTTGGGTATAATGTCGGCTTTAAAAATTTTTATACCCCCATTTGGATATTATAAATATGAGTAAAATTGTTGATATTAAAGCAAGAGAAATTCTTGATTCACGCGGAAACCCGACCATTGAAGCGGATGTTATTTTAGATTCAGGCGTTATTGGTAATGCGATGGTTCCTTCAGGTGCTTCAACAGGTGAACGTGAAGCCATTGAATTGCGCGATGGTGATAAAAGTCGCTATTTAGGAAAAGGTGTTTTAACAGCAGTCAACAATATTAATACTGAAATTCGTGCCGCTGTTATCGGAATGGATGTCAACGATCAAGTGGCTATTGATCAAAAAATGATTGCGCTAGATGGTACGGATAATAAAGCGCGTCTCGGTGCGAATGCTATCTTAGGTGTTTCAATGGCTGTCGCACATGCGGCGGCAAAAGAAGCGGGTATTCCTTTGTATCGTTCTTTAAATACCAGTGGTAAGTTTGTGTTACCTGTACCTATGATGAACATCATCAATGGCGGTTCCCATGCCGATAATAGCGTTGATTTACAAGAATTTATGATTCTTCCTGTCGGCGCACCTACCTTTAAAGAAGCCATTCGTTATGGCGCTGAGGTTTTTCATAATTTAGCCACCGTTTTAAAAAGCAAAGGATTGGCAACGACGGTTGGTGATGAAGGGGGCTTTGCTCCGAACCTTTCTTCCAACGAAGAAGCGATTGAAGTGATTTTGGAAGCCATCGAACTGGCGGGTTATAAAGCCGGTGAAGATATCTTTTTAGGCATGGATGCGGCTGCCTCCGAATACTATAAAGACGGAAAATATGTGTTAGATGCGGAAGGTAAAAGTCTAAGCTCCGAAGAAATGACAGACTTTTTCGTAGATTGGGTCGAAAAATACCCTATTATTTCCATTGAAGATGGCCTAGATGAAAATGATTGGGACGGCTGGAAAGTTCAAACTGAAAAACTCGCAGGGAAAATTCAATTAGTGGGTGATGATTTATTTGTCACTAATCCTGCTATCCTTCAAGAGGGTATTGATAAGGGCATTGCTAACTCAATCCTAATTAAAGTCAACCAAATTGGGACGTTAACTGAAACCTTAGAAGCCATTCAAAAAGCCTCAGATGCGAATTATAGCGCGGTTATTTCTCATCGTTCAGGTGAAACAGAAGATACCACTATTGCCGATTTAGTGGTGGCAACAGGAACAGGTCAAATCAAAACGGGTTCATTAAGTCGTTCGGATCGTATTGCAAAATACAACCGTTTGATGAAAATTGAAGAAGAACTCGGTGATGAAGCCAGCTATGCAGGTCGCAGTGCTTTTAAAATGCTAAACTAAAGCAATCATTTAAAATGGGTGCAAACGTATTGTTTTACAATGATGGTTGTGCCCTTTTTTATTATCAGGAGACGATTATTAAACTTTTTTTAGTTATCATTATCGTAACGTTTATTTTTCTGTTACAAATGCGTCTTTGGACAGGCGATGGTAGTATCACGCAAGTGCATGAATATCAGCAAAAACTTGAAGTTTTAAATAAACAGTACATAGAAAACAAAGAACGCAATGATATTTTATACGGTGAAGTGTTAAATTTACGCAATGGTACCGAGGCTTTGGAAGAGCGCGCTCGGCATGAATTAGGGATGATTAAAAAAAATGAAACGTTTTTCCAAATTATTGAATAATAACATTAAAAAAAAGAAAACTAAGGTGGATTTTCCTTTTATTTAAATAACTTAAGCGTCTTTTATTTGTTATTCCACCCATGCAATGCATTCTTGCCTTGTTCCTATCAAAAAATTGCTTTAAAATCATTGACATTGGCTCTACATTGATCATTGTGCAAATTATGTTTGCTTATGTGTAAACATTCTCACCATTATATTAACCGCATCAAATTCACTTGGGACACATCAGGTTTGAGTGATTTGATACTCACCTATAAAAATCAAGTCATCGACAAAAAAAATACTTAAAAAATGGATAACTCTGTGGATTTAGACCGCATTTTGGTCAAGCCGACTCAACCTGAAAATAGTGTGCAACTGTTGTTGTGGCTTATCTTTGAACCTAAATTATTAGCCGACTATAGTCATGATTTAAGTTATAGAAAAAGGACATGGCGTTTAGTAAAAAGTTATCCTCTGATTGTATTAATTTGTTTTTTTGGCTATTTCGTTAGTAGTCTTATTATTTTTTATTTAGAGTTTCCGTTATTATTTCCTAACGAATTTGAAACCCTTTTAATGGCTGAATTTACCGAAAAACCCAATCTATTCGAAGAATATATTTTTTATGCGAGTCACAGTTTTTTTAAATTTTTAACCGCATTGGCGATTGGTTTAGTACTTGGGTTGATTCAATACATCGTAGGTGGCTTAGTCGGTGGCTTAGTGGTCAGTTTAATTTTTGGTTTAACGGGCGGTTTAGCCATCGAATTGGCTGAAGGCTTGGCAAATACCTTAATGATGGGGAATTTAACAGGAACGGTTGATGAGAGTCTGACGGGTATTTTAAGCTTTGCGTTTGCGATGGGTATTGCGATGGGTTTAATGGCGAGTACAGCGATGTCCTTGACGGTCGCCTTAGCGTTTTCATTATTATTTGCCATTGCTTTTACGATAGCAGGCGGAGTAGGGTTTGGTTTAGCGGTTGGCGTTATTTATGGGCTTATTTATGCCTTAGGGGTTTATACGGGGCGTTGCCGATTATTTTTTTATCCTTTTTATTGCTTGTTTCCTTTAAGCTTTACCAGCTCCCCTTATTTTTATGATGCGGTGATTTGTTTCCCTATTTGGAGAGCAAAAAAACGTTTTGGCATTTTGGCGACGAAAGACCCTGAATCAGGGTATAAATTTATTAATTTTTTGCAAAAATATCGGCCGTTACAAACAGATTTACAAGATCACTTAAGTTATGCGGCTCATGCAGGTGCATGGCAACAGCGGCCTTTTTATCATGACAATGTTTTAAAGCCACCAAGTATTGAAAAATTAAAACCAAGCCATGAATGGCTGGTTCAGCTTGAAAAAGTGCAAAAACAATACGTGGATTATCAACGCGTATCTTCCAGCGCTAAAAAGCAACAATTAAAACAATTCTTGATTGCATTGGATCTCTTTAGACTGCAAACTCTAATGGAAAATAAAACATGGCGTGATTATTACCTCCAAGCCATTATTGTATGGCAAAAAGCAGGGAAATCTGAGATTCGTAATTTAAAAACGAAAACCCATGCGCTCAATAATGAGTTTATATCCTCTTTATTTTAAAGGTTCTATCATGCTAAAAACAGCCCATGCACAGGTGGCTAAATTACTTAAATTTATTGATGCTAGCCCAAGCCCTTATCATGCAGGGGCAACGATTGAAAAACAATTATTAGCCCATGATTTTAAACGTTTGTCAGAGTCAGACACATGGCAACTTGAAAAAAATAAACGTTATTATGTCGTCCGTGATCAATCATCCGTGGTTGCGTTTAAAACGGGACATCAGCCTTCATCGGAAACGGGTTATAAAATTATTGGGGCGCATACCGATTCGCCAAGCCTTAAAATTACCCCAAATGGCGCGCGTGACGAAAGTGGCTATTTACGTTTGGGGGTTGAAATTTATGGCTCACCGATTCTTGCGACCTTTAGCGACCGAGATTTAAGCTTAGCAGGACGTGTCAGTTATAAAGATGCTCACGAACCAATAAAAACTAAATTAGTTCATTTTAAACAGCCTTTATTACGCTTACCTAATCTTGCTATTCATTTGAATCGGCAGGTCAACGAGCAAGGGCTAAAGTTTCATAAGCAAAAAGAATTACCGCTGTTATTATCTTGCACCAACGAACAATTGCCCGAGCAACGTTTTGCCCAATTATTAGCACAGGCAGCAAACCTTAATACTACGCAAATTTTAGCGTGGGAATTAACCGTTTATGATACACAAAAAGGCGAATTTTGGGGGGCAGAGCGCGAGTTTTATAGCGATTCCCAATTAGATAATCTTGCTTCTTGTCATGTCGCCTTAAAAGCGTTATTTGATAAAAAAAATTCGCGCCCTGCCTCAACATTAGTTTGTGGTTTTTTTGACCATGAAGAAATTGGCAGTGAAAGTTATAAAGGCGCGAATGGAAATTTTTTAAGCACTGTTTTAGCCCGTATTAGTTCAAGTTTTAAACCAACACATGACGATCATCAACGCAGTTTAGCTCGTAGTTTGATGGTTAGTGTCGATATGGCTCATGCGTATCAGCCTAATTTTCCCAGCGCTTATGATCCTAATCATCGTGTAATTATGAATAAAGGTGTTGTGATTAAAGTCAATGCCAATCATCGTTACAGCTCTGAAAGTATTTCCGAGGCGATGTTTATTCATTATTGCCAACAAGCCAAAGTACCCTATCAACGTTATTCGCATTGCAATGATATTCCTTGTGGCAGTACCATAGGCCCTATGAGTGCGGCAAATTTAGGCATTCGTACGGTTGATGTCGGTAACCCCCTGTGGGCGATGCACAGCATTCGAGAAAGTGCGGGGGTTCTCGATCATTATTATATGATAAAAGCCTTACAAGCTTTTTTTAAAGGTTAATTATGAAAATTACTGCGGTTTATCCTGGTACGTTTGACCCTGTGACGAATGGTCATTTAGATTTAATTAAAAGAGCCTCGACCTTATATCATCATGTCGTAATTGGTGTGGCTGAAAATTTAAAAAAGAAGCCTCTCTTTTCTTTAAATGAACGTATTGAGTTACTTGAGTTAGTGACAAAAAAGTATCCAAACATCAAGATTATTGGCTTTAATAATTTATTGGTTGATTTTGCAAAACAACAGCAAGCATCGGTGATTTTAAGAGGTTTACGAACGGTGTCTGATTTTGAGTATGAATTTCAATTGGCACGGATTAATCGGCGGTTGTCGCCTGAGCTTGAAAGTATTTTTTTAATGCCCTCGGAACATGATGAGTTTATTTCTTCAACAATGGTGCGTGAAATTGCGCGTCTTAAGGGGGATATTTCAAGTCTTGTGCCGCCAATTGTGCAACAATCATTGATTCAAAAATTTATTACGGAGTAAAAACGTGTCTCTTATTATTGATGATGAATGTATTAATTGTGATGTGTGTGAACCTGAATGCCCTAACAGCGCGATTAGTCAGGGGGAGGAGTTTTATGTAATTGACCCGACGCTATGCACCGAATGTGTCGGTCATTATGACGAGCCTCAATGTATTGAAGTATGCCCTGTGGATTGTATTGAAAAAGATACCAAACAGGTTGAAACACAAGAAACCTTATATCAAAAATACCTTCGCTTAATCGCAGAAAAGTAACGTTAATCATCATTCTGACAGCTCATTGCAAGCTGTCAGATATAGGGTTTTGTTATCTTTTTACACGAATGGCTTTCCAGTTCCAGATCACGCCTGTTTTGCTCTCAGCGGTTCCTGAAATAATATCGTTGCCTGAAAATTTTCCTTCATAGTTTGAATAACCATTATTAAATGAAAAACTAACGTTACTACGGTTTTGAATCCATTTATCATTATTGGGCGTTTTATCATTTGGGTGTTGGGTACGTAAAACCCCATTGGAAAGAAATTCCATATCATATTCCCAGTCAGTATCCATATAGTGCCACGTGGTATTGCTTAATTGTGGGTAGGGATTTTTGATAACGACGGGTTTTTTATTAGTACAGGCGCTTTGCAATAAAAATACACTGATTAAAATAAATAATACTCTGTAATTTAAAGTTTTCATTGTTTAAGTTTCCATGAAAAGAGTTGGTAGGTTTAAATTAAAGTTAATCACAAAGAATTAGGCTGGATTAAAAATCCTTGAGTGCCTTTAATTGATCACGTAGTTTCCCCGCTGTTTCAAATTCTAAGTTCTTTGCATGATTATACATCTGTTCTTCGAGCTGTTTAATACGTTTTCCTTTTTCTTTCGGCGACATTTGCTGATAATCGTCGATAATTTTTCTTAAATGGGTTTCGGTGGCATAGTTTGCCCCTTTATTTGAACCCGGAATACGCACCTCTAAAATATCGGTGACCGATTTAGACACGGTTGTTGGAATGATCTTATGTTGATGATTAAAGGCTAATTGTTTTTCTCGTCGTCGGTCGGTTTCATCAATGGCTTGCTGAATAGATTTAGTGATTTTATCTGCGTATAAAATGGCGGATCCTTTCACGTTGCGAGCTGCTCGCCCAATGGTTTGAACCAAAGATACGGTTGAACGTAAAAAACCTTCTTTATCGGCATCTAAAATAGCGACAAGTGACACTTCAGGAATATCCAAGCCCTCGCGTAATAAATTAATGCCCACTAACACATCAAATACGCCTAAGCGTAAATCACGAATAATTTCGACTCGCTCAACCGTGTCCACATCCGAATGTAAATACCGTACTTTTATCGCATGTTCCATCAAATAATCGGTTAAATCTTCCGACATGCGTTTGGTTAAGGTGGTCACTAACACCCGTTCTTGTTGTTGCGTTCGCGCATTAATTTCGGACAATAAATCATCCACTTGAGTGCTGGCGGGGCGTATTTCAATTTGAGGGTCTAAAAGACCCGTTGGTCGGATTAATTGTTCAATAAAGGTCGATGAATGTTGTTTTTCATAATGACTAGGGGTTGCGGACACATAAATTCGTTGACCCGCAAGGCGTTCAAATTCATCAAACCGTAATGGTCGATTATCTAACGCCGAAGGCAAGCGAAAACCGTATTCTACTAAGGTTTCTTTACGTGAGCGATCACCTTTGTACATTGCCCCTAATTGCGGTAAAGTCACATGACTTTCATCCACAATCACAATTGAGCCTTGAGGTAAATAATCAAACATAGTCGGGGGTGAATCCCCTGTCGATCGCCCTGATAAATAGCGTGAATAATTTTCAATCCCTGAGCAATAACCAATCTCTAAGATCATTTCAATATCAAATAAAGTCCGTTGTTCTAACCGTTGGGCTTCAACCAATTTATGATCATCACGTAGCACTTTTAAGCGCGCAGAGAGTTCTATTTTTATTTTTTCAACCGCGTTTAAAAGCGTGTCTCTGGGGGTGGCATAATGGGTTTTAGGGTAAATTGTATAACGCGCAATTCGTTGTAAAATTTCCCCAGTGAGTGGGTCAAACAACGACAAACGTTCAATTTCATCGTCAAATAGTTCAATCCGTAAGGCTTCTTTATCCGATTCTGCGGGAAAAA
>JAGLEW010000045.1 GCA_023144875.1 Methylococcales bacterium | reverse complement strand
GAAAAATCCTGATTAATGACGTAATTTTTATTATCGGGGGTTACGGCGACGGTTGTACTGGGCGTTATATCTTTAGAATTTATCACTTTTGCTGATGTCCAATCTTTGTTGCCTGACAATTCAATCAACTTATTTCCTCCTGCTGTTTTGCCATTATTGGTTACGCCAACAATATTCCCTTTCGCATTAATAAACATTCCATCAAACCCCGTATATCCTGAGTTTGAAATATTGACAACTTTAGCGGATTTAGGGTCATTTAAGGGTATTTTAACCAAGCCGTAATCCGTATAAAGCCATTTATCATTTATGTTGAGGATAGAAACCAATAGATAGCCATCTGGATGAAAGTCCAAGCCATTCGCTCCACTCGGTATGCCTGTTTTATTCGTCCAAAAAATACTTGCTTTTCCATTTAAATCGACTTTATAAATAACTTTCGCATACCAATCGGAGATATAAACGTTACCATTGTTATCTACAGCAATATCATTTGCAAAGTAGGCATTAGCATCAGGGGCTAAAGAAGATAAATTAATATCTTGCTCAATCACGCCCGTTTCCAAATTATAAATTCTTAAATGAGCCGTTCCTTTTGTTACAGGGTCTTTGTCAAATAACTCTGCACCATTGAAGCCTGCCACCAAAAGTCTATTTCTTTTATAATCAATTTCAAGCCCAGCGGTCGATAAAGGAAATTTCTCACCACGAGTAAAAGGTTTAAAAGTCCCATCAAAATTCACTTTAATAATAGGGCTTGCATTTATTGAAGATAACAAAAATGTTTTGTCTTTTTTATTATACTCAATGCCTTCAGGATTTTGGGCGATACCCTTTATTTTTATAGTTTCAGGGAAAGCGATTGGTTTGATAGGTTTCGCCGTAATATTCGTAGATGCGGTGAAAAGCATGATAAAAACAGGAATCATCATTCCTAATTTTTTTAGTTGAGTTGATTTCATTTTTACTTCTTTATTTGAGCAATAGATTCGATTAGTTATAACCCAAAATTTCATTATTTAGTAGCATTTTTATGAAAATTATCGCCCATTGGTTGTGAGGGAAAAATAAGGCACACGCTCGTTAAATCAATATAAACGAATTGTTTGATGAGACTGTTTTTAGGCAATACTCATCAAACACATCATAAATTTAGACCGCGCTTAAGGCGCAAAACTGAATTCTTCAAAAGGTATATTTCTTACTCTATAGTCCTGCCCTCTATCAAAGACTAAATCAAGCAATTCAATCTTAGTCGCCTGAGGATCAATTTTATCAAAGGTAATGATAACCTCGACGGGCATGTCAGCATCGAATAAATGATTATTAAAATGATCGGCTGTAAAGGTTTCATTAATTCGAGGAATCGTCACGCTGGTTGCATCATACACAGTCCCCTTATCATCTATAAGTCTTGCTTTATTACCAAACCCTGCAATACGATTTTCTCTATCTTTATCCGTACTGGTCACTTTAATCTTGACATGTAACTGTCCTGATTGGCGTACAGCACTCACAAACTGCATCACAAAATGATCTTTTAACACGCCGACTAAAGGATCAGAGCCAACAGCAAGCACTTCATACTCCTTAAGTTTTAAAACAACATCATAATAAGTGGTATCTCCGACTCTAACTTCAGGGACTTTTAATGTATTGGTTGTGGCGGTAAAGGTATTGGTTTTAGTGGGAGAAACATTAATGGCGTAGCTACTTCCAGAAAACCCTAGCAACGCGACGAGTAATATTTTTTTTAGTGTTAAATTTTTCATAATGACCTCAAAGTTTATTTTTATCATAAGGTGAAAGCGATCGCCTATTGATAATGTAAGTTTATGACTACAAACAAACAAGGAGTTATATTCAATACTCTGATAAAGGTCACAACTTTTCGATGGCAGGTGCGTTAGTTCATGGGGAGATGGCTTTTAAACTTGAATGAAACTATTAATTTTTTTGCTAAAACAATCTTTTTTTAGCTTATTCAATTCAAATATTAGTTTAAAGCCGTTCTTAGTTCATCACAAAAATTCATCTTTTTTTCCTGTTTCATCGCAAGATGACTAAAGTTTAATAATATCCAAGCACTTCACAAGATTTAAACAATAGTGGGATCATTAAAAGCTGAAGTTAAAAAGACAAGCGCCCTAATATTTTTTAATATTACGTATTCTTTAATATATACAACAGGTTATACAATGAAAAGAGCATTTCTTATTACAATCCTTTTATTTTTTTATCTAATAGCACCCGTGCAAAGTAAGCCGCGTCAGCGAACCGCATTAGTCATTGGTAATAGCACTTATAAAGCAGGCGCTTTAGATAATCCTGTGAATGATGCCAATGATATGGCGGTAAGGTTAAAAAAATTAGGCTTTGAGGTTATTTTAAAATTAAATGTTAATAAGCGTGAAATGAAAGATGCGGTGCGATTATTTGATACTAAATTACGTGATAAAAAAGGGGTTGGACTGTTTTATTATGCAGGGCATGGTATGCAAATCAAAGGAGAGAATTATTTAATCCCTATTAATGCAACAATTAAAACATCGTATGATGCGGTGGATGAGTCTTTAAATGCAGGCTATGTGTTGGATGCAATGGAAGCATCGGGGAATGAATTAAGCATCATCATTTTAGATGCGTGCCGAGATAACCCGTTTGCGCAAAGTTTGCGTTCCTCTAAACGCGGATTAGCAAAAATGAATGCCGCAACAGGCAGTATCATCGCATATGCAACGGCTCCTGGAAATACAGCTGCTGATGGCATAGGGCGTAACGGACTTTATACCAAACATTTATTGATCAATATTAACAAGCCTAATTTATCAATCGAAGAAGTGTTTAAAAATGTACGTATTGGCGTTACGAAAGAATCCAATAAATTACAAACCCCATGGGAAGAAAGCTCACTTATGGGAAATTTTCAGTTTTTAGTCCCATCAGAATCAACCGTGATTACCGAAAAATCATCCATCATTAAAACAACAACAAAAATGCTCACAGCGTCATCTAATCACAGGGCAGCCGCTATTAATTTACGGACAACAGGGAAAATTCTTTCGGAGAATGATATTAAAGTGATGCTTATTCAGCATGGATTTTATGATAAGCGCCGCAATCAAAATGGGAAAGGTATTGACAATCAGTATGAGGTGCAAATAAAAAATAGTACGATTGTTGTATATGATGCCACGACAGGATTAACATGGCAAAAAGGGGGAGCGCCTACGGCAATGACCTTAGAAAAAGCCCAGCAATATGTAAAAGATATGAATGTGAAAAAGTTTGCAGGGTTTGATGATTGGCGATTACCAACGGTTGAAGAAGCCTTGTCATTAATGGAAAAACAGCCTCAGAATAAATTTCATATTAGCCCTGAATTTGAGTATAAAATAAATTTTATTTGGACCGCCGACCGTACTAAAAATGGCCGTATCTGGATGGCTTATTTTTATGATGGAATGGTTGATTTAGAACACGAAAAATTTAATGCGCGAGTTAAATTGGTACGCTAAACAGACTATTTTAACCTATAAGAAATTGATAATAAAAGCTTTATAAGGATACTTATTTGCGATATGTTTACTTAGCTTATAACAATACCTTCGCCAACCGTAATTTTCATGAAAAACTCTAATTTTTATAGAATACAAAGCAATGACTTATCGTTTTATTTTATGTAAAAAATTACTTATTTTGCACATTAGCGAAGGTATAGTCGGAAAGGTTGGGTTACTAAAAGAAGGTAACCCATTCTACGCGACTAATTATTATCGCTGTGCACAGAAACCAAAATTACGCTTTCCATCCGCTGCTATAAAATTATTCCAAGAAAGTCCTTCTGCAACAATATCTTGACCTGTTTGAGTATAAGAAGCATTCCAGAGATTATTAATGGTTCCTTCAATCTTCAAATTAACTTTCCAATCGACTTTTTGGCTACTGAAATTATTGACAGTCACATTGGCACAATAGCCATTGCCCCAATCACTTGTTATGTCGACTTTTGTGGATAAGGATGGTGGGTCAATGGGGTCAATAGGATTAGCAGGGTTCGTTTCATTATAATCCGCGCAAAAACCAAATTGACGGCTATTGTTTGCATCCACAAAATTATTCCAAGAAACCCCTTCCGCAACAACCTCTTGACCTGTTTGAGCATACGAAGCATTCCAGAGGTTCTTAATTTTTCCCTTAATGGCAAAATTAACGTTCCAATCAATTTTTTGTGAGCTTGGGTTATGAACGATCACATTGGCACAATAGCCTGTTCCCCAATCATTGGTAATATTTACCTTAACCGATAAAGACGGCTCATCTTCAACACTGTTCGTTTCATCATTGTCCGTCGCGGAAATACAACCTTTATCATTGGGATAGTCAATTAAACCATCATTATCATTATCTATATTGTCAGAACAGGCTGCTGTCGGCGAAGTAGGCGTAGGAGTAGGTGTAGGTGTAGGTGTAGGTGTAGGTGTAGGTGTAGGTGGTGTATTATTTAAAGCAGGATTCCAGTAATTAGCGGTTACCGTAAGAAGGCTTAATAAGTTGACTGAATCCTCATAATAATCTTCTTTTTTATCATAAATATACGCATAAATATCATTGAGAAACGTTTGTTGATTTGGGGCAAGCATGGTTGCAACCGCAAAAGGAGCGACAAAAAAACTACTAGAATAATGCCCAATAGCCGTCCCATCTAATTTGTACCCTGACTTTATATGATTGACATTGCCGCCTGTATCACTCACTAACCAGTTAACCATTTT
>JAGLEW010000044.1 GCA_023144875.1 Methylococcales bacterium | reverse complement strand
AGGTAAAGCCTTTGCTTTCTAATAATGAGACGGCTAATGCATCACCCATAACTAAAGCGGCGGTTGTACTTGAGGTGGGAGCTAAGCCTAAAGGACAGGCTTCTTTAGTGACCGCAACATTTAAATGCGCGTTGGAAAATTTGGCTAATGTGGAATTAGGATGACCGCTCATGGCAATCAGTGGCACATTCAGGCGTTTAATAATCGGTAAAATAGTAATTATTTCGGTGGTTTCACCTGAATTTGATACGGCTAAGACGACATCATTGGAGGTAATCATGCCTAAATCGCCATGACTTGCCTCGCCTGAATGTACAAAAAAAGCAGGTGTTCCTGTACTGGCGAACGTGGCGGCAATTTTTCGAGCAATATGACCTGATTTTCCCAGTCCTGTGACCACTACACGCCCTTGGCATTGCAGAATCAGTTCGCAGGCGGTGATAAAATCTTGATTAATTTGTTGGGTCAGTGCCATCACTTCGTTTGCTTCTGTCTCAATCACTTTTCGCGCTAAAGTACAGAGTTTTTGTTGATGGTCGCTGAACATAAATTTTAAAAGTCTTCAAGCACTAGGAAACAGCAAATATTATGCCATAATTAAAGATTCTATGTCGCTCTCAAAATGACAATCGTTTGACTTCACAAGGGTAACTCATAGAAAATAATCCTTTCTCATCTGACACAGACCGATTGCGTGGCCATTGACCCCCCTATTGTTTCAATAAAAAATCTTACATTTTCCCGAGGAAATCGAAAAATATTTGATGATATTTCCTTGGATATTCATCGTGGTAAAATTACCGCGATTATGGGACCCAGCGGGACGGGAAAAACCACGTTACTCAAAATAATTGGGGGTCAACTGCGCCCCGATAAAGGTTCGGTTAGCGTCAATGGTCAAAATGTACATCAATTATCGCTGAAAAATTTATACCAATTGCGTAAAAATATGGGGATGCTGTTTCAAAGCGGCGCTTTGCTGACGGATATGGATGTTTATAATAATGTGGCATTTCCTTTACGAGAACACACGCAGTTAAATGAATCAATGATTCGTTCCTTAGTATTGATGAAGCTTGAGGCGGTGGGTTTACGAGGGGCTAGACACTTAATGTCCAGTGAATTGTCTGGTGGGATGGCACGGCGGGTTGCGTTGGCAAGAGCGATTGCGTTAGACCCTTTGATGATTATGTATGACGAACCCTTTACAGGACAAGATCCCATTTCAATGGCGACCTTAGTGCAATTAATTAAGACCCTGAATGTCACCTTAAAATTAACCAGTATTATTGTGTCGCACGATGTGAAAGAAACGGCGGCGATTGCTGATTATATTTATGTGCTCTCACAAGGTAAAGTGGTCGGTCACGGTTCTCCTGAAATGATTGAGCAATCGGGTTCAGACTGGGTTCAACAATTCATGAACGGTAACGCCAATGGGCCTGTGCATTTTCACTTTCCTGCCAATGATTATGCGGATGATTTATTCGCCTCGGAAGACACAATATGATTGAACTGTTAACGCAATTAGGTGAAAAAACCCGTGATAGTTTTACTAAATTAGGGCGCAGTAGTTTCTTTTTAATGCAAATTATGGCGGGAACGATGGATGTTTTAAGGCGACCTGCCTTATTAAGCAAACAACTCTATTCGGTGGGGGTGCTGTCATTTTTTTTGATTAGCATTTCAGGCTTATTTGTCGGCATGGTCTTAGGGTTGCAAGGCTATTATATTCTATCAAATTTTGGTGCCGATGAAGCCTTAGGGGTGATGGTGGCAACGTCTTTAGTTCGAGAATTAGGCCCTGTTGTTGGTGCGTTATTATTTGCAGGACGAGCAGGTTCGGCGTTAACGGCAGAAATTGGTTTAATGAAGGCGACTGAGCAGTTATCAGGCATGGAAATGATGGCGATTGATCCCATCAAACGAATTATTACCCCTCGTTTTTTAGCAGGTATTATTTCACTTCCGTTGCTTACCGCGTTATTTAGTAGCATTGGGGTTTTGGGTGGGCATTTGGTGGGTGTCGAAATGTTGGGCGTTGATGAAGGGTCGTATTGGTCACAGATGCAAGCGGCACTGGATGTTTATGATGATATTTTAAATGGCATTATTAAAAGTTTTGTGTTTGGTTTTGTCATTTTATGGATTGCTTTATTTGAGGGCTATGATGCGATCCCTACCTCTGAAGGCGTAAGTCGTGCCACCACGCGAACGGTGGTTAATTCGGCCTTTGCTATTTTAGGATTGGATTTTATTTTGACCGCACTTATGTTTGGAGATATTTGATGGGAAACACCGTAAAACAAGACACGTTAGTCGGATTATTTGTCGCTATTGGCATTGGCGCCCTTTTTTTTATGGCGATGAAAATTAGTAATATCAGTGGAATTAGTGATCATGAAAGTTATACGATTAGTGCGGCATTTGAAAACTCAGGGGGCTTAAAAGTAAAATCGCCTGTCGTGGTGGGGGGCGTTCGTGTTGGACGCGTTGTGGCTATTTCATTGGATCAAAAAAAATTCCAATCCATTGTAAAAATGAAAATAGATGCCCAATACAATCAGTTTCCAGAAGATACCAGCGCGAGTATTTTTACTGCAGGGTTGCTGGGTGAACAATATGTCAGTTTAGAACCAGGCGGCATGGATGATTTATTAAGCGACAATAGTATCATTGAAATCACCCAATCAGCCTTAGTGTTAGAAGAAATTATCGGGCAATTTTTATTTAAAGATAAAAACACTGAAACGACTAAAAAAGAGTAAGATGACCGATCTAGAAATTACCAGAGTCGAGAGTGAAAAGGTGAGTGTTAAAGGCGATTTAACCTTTGCCTGTGTGAGTGCGAAACAACTCAGTTGCATTGATTTTACCCAATCAAAACGCCTTACTATTGACTTAACGCGGGTAAAAAACAGCGATAGCGCAGGATTGGCGTTAATGATTGAATGGGTCAAATTAAGCAAAAAACAAAATGTGGACTTAAATTTTAGTCATATTCCCCCGCAATTATTAACCTTAGCCAAGATAAGTGGCTTAAAAGAGAATCGTTACTTTCGATTGTAAAATTTTTAGCGTCTTGCAAGCGACGGCAGAAAACATTACACTAGCTTGCTGTGTTAAGTGGATAGAGTATTTAGGAGAGATGGCCGAGTGGCCGAAGGCGCACGCCTGGAAAGTGTGTATACGGCAACGTATCGAGGGTTCGAATCCCTCTCTCTCCGCCATACTTTAGCGTTTTTTAAAGACAAACCCTTGTAACCACGCCCCCGCTAACATCGCCCCCACAAAAATAAAAGGGTCTAACAAATCCATGCCTAAACTTGCGATCGCAGGGCCTGGGCAAAAGCCTGCCATTCCCCAACCAATCCCAAACAACATAGCACCAATTATTAATGATTTATCAATATCCGTGCGTGTGGGTAACCTAAACTTTTGCTCTAAAATAGGGGTTTTTCGTTTGATGATAAAATAAAAGCAAGTGGTTGTAATCGACAAGGCTCCGCCCATAACTAAGGCAAGACTCGGGTCCCAATTGCCCGTAACATCTAAAAAGTTAAGCACTTTATCAGGATTAATCATTTGAGAAAAGGCTAATCCGATACCAAAAATAAGCCCTGAAAGCAAAGACATTAAATTTACTTTCATGAGGCTATCCCGATGAGATGGCGAATAACAAAAACGGTGAGCATTCCCGACACTATAAAGGTCAGAGTTGCGTAGATGGATCGAATGGAAAAACGTGCAATACCACAAACCCCGTGACCACTGGTACAGCCATTTCCTAGCCGTGTTCCAAAGCCCACTAAAAGCCCTGCGGGAATTAATAAGCTTACTGGAAAGTCATGGCGAGAGGGGGTTGATTCTGGAAAAATAATTAAAAAGAAGGTTGCGCCCGCTATCATACCTACAACAAAGAGTACACGCCACAGCCAGTCGCCTTTTGAGGGGGAGATAAGCCCTGATAAAATACCGCTGGTTCCCATGATTCGACCGTTGAATAACAACATTAAACTAGCCCCAAGGCCAATTAACATTCCGCCAAAAATAGCCGAATAAGGTGTAAAATTTTCCATTAAGACTCCACAAGTTATGCTCAAATTGAGAAAAAATGGATCATTATACAAAAAAACATCACAACGTTTGATTATTATGATGTTCTAACGTAGTCAATAGAAAATTTTATGCGTCTAAAAAGTGGTTTTAGGTAAAACGCTCACAATAAATATCTGCTGAATTAATCCCACGCTCTAAGGCAATATTTATCGCGATTTCGACCAATTTTGGCGGACCACATAAATAAAGATCAGGAAGCTGTTTGGTTTGTTTTAAATAATCACCCAAAGCATCCGCAGGAGTGCCTTTAAAACCTTGCCATTTATCACTGGCATTCCAAACACATAAGGTTACTTTTAATTGAGGTAAACTTTCCTCAATTTCGGTTAATTTTTGTCGACAAAAAATTTCTTGTTCACTATTAACGCCGATAAAAAGGTGGGTTGGATGATCCTCACCCCATTCAGCCATGCGTTTTAACATGGATAAAAAAGGCGCAAGCCCAGTGCCGCCTGCGACAAAACATCGTGGTTTTAAGCTTTGCGCTTGCAGGATGAAAGTGCCACTAGGTCCGTGAATTTTTAGCACGTCGCCTATTTTTGCACTTGATTGTAAATAGCTTGAAAATTGCCCTTTTTCTTGCAGACGAATTAAAAATTCTAACCGACCTTCCCAGTTAGGCGTGTTCGCAATGGAATAGGCACGTTTTAACGCGAGATTCACAACCTCAAGTTCAACAAATTGACCCGGTTCAAATTCAAAACCAAGTCCTTGTTCTTCATCTTCTTTTAGTTGTAAGACCAGTTTCATGGTGCGATCAGCAATCTGCTCTAGCTCAATAATAGTGGCTTCACGGGCGATGGGCTGATGGGTTTGAATCTGATCTGAACCATAAGGTGCTTGAATTTTTAAATCACTTTTAGGGTACAGTCGGCATAATAAAGTATCCCCTGTGGTTTTAAAATTTGGGGGCAATACGCCATCACTGTAACTTTTTAATTCATAATCGCCCTGTTGACATACGGCAAGACAAGAACCACAACTACCGACCTTACAAAGTGCAGGCGGAAAAAAACCCGCTATTTCAGCCGCTTCTTGGACATTTTGATCGCCATTGCAATTAAATTGAAATTTTTGAGCGTCTGACGTGGTTAACGTAATCGAATAACTCATATAATATTGGGTGGTTTTAGCTAATAGAAAATATTTTTAAACAAAATAAGGGCAAGATAAACTCACCCTTACTCAAAAAAGTTGGTTGAAATTAAGCGACTTTTAACGCATCCGCAATGTCATCTTCAGGCTTACCATTGGTTTTAAGGTCAAATTTATCCACTAAAATAGCGAGGACGCTGGGGGTAATAAAGGCAGGAAGTGTGGGGCCTAAATGAATGCCGCGAATTCCTAATGACAACAGGGTTAATAAAATAGCGACCGCTTTTTGTTCAAACCAAGACACCATGAATGAGAGTGGTAGGTTGTTGACATCGGTTTCAAAAGCCTCTGCTAAGGCGCTGGCAATTTTAATGGCCGAATAGGTGTCGTTACATTGACCTACATCTAATAAGCGTGGAATACCGCCAATATCACCAAAATCTTGTTCGTGAAAACGGTATTTACCACAACCTAAGGTTAATATAACGCT
>JAGLEW010000043.1 GCA_023144875.1 Methylococcales bacterium | reverse complement strand
GCCACCCCTAAAACGGCATGACGACCAAAACCAACAGTGACACTTTTTTCTTCGGTATCTTCTTTAAAACCTGGCATCGCGGATGCGATTTGAATTAAAGGGGCAAAATTGTGATCTTCTAAATGACGCACCCCTTGCCAACCGACAGGGCCTGCGGTAAAAATACGTTGTTTATAAGCCCCTTTCGGTTCAATTAAACAGTTTGATGTCATTAAAATAGGGCCTGGAAATTTAGCAAATTCTTCGTTTTGATTTTGCCACGCGCCGCCATAGTTGCCAATTAAATGCGGATAAGCCCGTAATTTTGGGTAGGCATGAGCGGGTAACATTTCACCGTGGGTATAAATGTTGATGCCTTTATCTTTGGTTTGCTCTAATAATTCGACCAAATCTTTTAAATCATGCCCACTGACTAAAATAGCCTTGCCTTTAATAGGCGTAATACGTGCTTGTGCAGGGGATTGTTCACCAAAATTCCCCGTATTCGCCGCATCCAGCATTTCCATAACCACTAAGTTAATAGAGCCAACTTCCATGTTAGCGGTCAATAATTCATTGGCATCGGTTGGATTACTGGCAATATAGTCTAGGCTTTTGGCGATACCTGCATAAACACTGTCTTTTTCATAGCCTAAAACATAGGCGTGATACGCATAAGCGGCAGTGCCTTTTAAGCCATAAAGAATCATGGCGCGAAGCCCGACAACATCATCACCGACCGCATCACGACCATCGGTAATTGCGCCCCATTTTGCTTGGGTGAGTAAATCTTCTTGATTGTCCGCTGGGATAAAGCTTGCCGCCCCTTTTAAAGTTTCAGGGGTTTGTTGGTTGTCAGCCGCCGCACTTTCATATAAATTTTTAACACGATCTCGAATAACCACCGCTTCGTGAATCAGCTCTACAAAACGATTCGCATTAAAATTAACGTTAGTTAAAGTGGTAAATAATCCGTATAGAATAAAGGCATCGGCGGCTTTGTCAGTTTTATCAAAATCACGGGCGCGTTTTGAATATTGAGCAATGCCTTTGAGTGCATAAACTAATAAATCTTGTAAATCGGAGGTGGTGGCATCTTTGCCACAAACCCCTTGATCGGTGGCACAGCCATCAGCATCATCTGAACGAGTGGTTTGATCGCATTGATAACAGAACATAGTAAAGCCTCTTTTTTTATTATAAGGAAAGATGTTAATAAAATGCTGGGCTTTTAAAGTGAAAGCCATTGAGCATTGTTTTATATCAAAGCATTTTTCGCGCCATAACCGCTAAGGAGTGATTTATAAGACATTAATGCTTGTATTGTCTTATTAACAACGATTAAAATGCTGTTAAAAAGACAAATAGGTTATTAAAATGACAACAGATCTATTTTTTAATGCGATGATGAGTTTAGTGAATGATTTATCGCGTCAAGTATCGCCGCAACAGCGCTATCAACATCTATTGCAAAAATTACGGGTGCTATTTCCATGCGATGCCTGTGCCTTATTAAAACAAGAAGAAAACTATTTAATTCCAATGGCGATTAATGGCTTAAGTGAAGACACCTTAGGGCGGCGTTTTTTAATTGAGGAGCAACCGCGTTTGCAAATGATTTTAGAAAGCCAAGGATTAGTCCGATTTGCGGCAGACTCATTTTTACCAGACCCTTACGATGGTTTAATTGAAAGTTGTGATTTGAAATTACAGGTGCATGATTGCATGGGCGTTACCCTTTATATTGATGGTAAGGCGTGGGGTGTTTTAACTTTTGATGCATTAACCTCAGGGGTTTTTGATCGAATTGACCCACAGCGATTAGAAACATTTATCGCTTTAAGCGAGGCGACGGTTAAAGTGGCCACGTTAATTGTTTTTTTAAGATCACGGGCAAAACAAGTTGAACAAACCTTGTTAGAAGAAAGTGATCGGTTAGAAATGATTGGCAATAGCGCGCAAATGCAAAGTTTAAATCATGAAATTTCTATTGTGGCACAATCCGATTTAGCGGTATTAGTTTTGGGCGAAACAGGGGTAGGGAAAGAATTGGTTGCGCATCAAATTCATCGACTGTCTAAACGATCCGAACAAATGATGGTTTATGTGAATTGCGCCGCTTTGCCTGAAAATATTGCCGAAAGTGAATTATTTGGTCATACAAAAGGGGCGTTTTCGGGGGCAACAACGGATCGTATGGGTAAGTTTGAATTAGCGCATGAAGGCACAATTTTTTTAGATGAAATTGGTGAGTTGCCCTTGTCTTTACAAGCTAAAATATTACGCACCCTGCAAAATGGTGAGATTCAACGTGTGGGCAGTGATTTACATATCAAAGTGGATATTCGAGTGATTGCGGCGACGAATCGGGATTTATCTAAAAGTGTCGCGGCAGGGCATTTTCGACCTGATTTATATCACCGATTAGCGGTGTACCCTATTTTTGTACCGCCACTTCATGTGCGTGGCAAAGATATTTTATTGATTGCTGGGTTATTTTTAGAAAAAAATAAGCAACGACTGGCCGTACAAGGTTTGCGACTTGAAAATAAGGCAAAAAAAGCGTTATTAGAGTACCACTGGCCTGGAAATATTCGAGAATTAGAACATTTACTCAGTCGCGCGGCGTTAAAGGCGGTGGCGATTAACGGTCATCAGCAGCGTGTAGTGACGATTAGTTGTCAACATTTAGATTTAGGTATTCCACAAAAGACAGCGCCATTAAGTACGCTGCCCGAAAGCACCCATATTTTGCTTGAAAGTGATCTTAAAACCCAAGTCGATGCGTTTAAAAAACAAATTGTTTTACAAGCTTTGGAAAAATATCATTATAACCAGTCTAAGGCCGCCAAACATTTAGGGTTAGATCGGGGAAATTTTCATCGATTGCTTGAGCGCTTACAAATTCCTTTAAATCGCTAAACAAAAACTCTATCATGGTCGTTAAAAAACTTAATTTTAGGAGGCTCTCGTTATGAAGTTCACGCATGTTTTATTCATAGTCTTGCTTTTTTTGACACAGTTAACACTGGCATCGCCTTTAAATCATGAAAAAGTACCTGATGCGTTAAAGCCTTGGGTTGATTGGGTTTTACAGGATCAAAAAGATCATAAATGCCCTTTTTTTAATGAAAATTATCAGAATAAATATTGTGCGTGGCCAAGTGTGTTAAGCTTGGATTTAACCTCAAAATATGGAACTTTTAACAGCCGTTGGCGGGTTTATAGCGACAGTTGGGTGACACTGCCGGGCAGTGAGAAACATTGGCCATTGAGTGTTACGGTAAATGATCAGCGGGTTTTAGTGATTAAGCGTCAGAATAAACCGATGATTAAATTAAGCAAGGGGCTTTATGCGATTAAAGGTAACTTATTATGGGATGCAATTCCTGAAAATTTAAGTATTCCCGCCGACAGTGGTTTGGTGACGTTGACGATTAACGGTAAAAATATTGCTTACCCTGAAATTAAAGAAGATTCGTTATGGTTAAAGGGGGGGGATCGCGCGCAAAATACGCTTAAAAATATTCAAAATAAGCTCGATATACAAGTTTTTAGACAAATTAATGATGATATTCCGCTACAACTCATTACTTATTTAGAATTGGAAGTTTCAGGTCAACAGCGAGAAATTAAACTCCCACACGCGCTATTAAAAGGTTTTATTCCTACCCGTTTACAAAGTGAATTACCTGCTCGTATTGAGTCAAATGGTCATTTATTAATCCAAGTACGCCCTGGTCGTTGGCATATTGAACTTCATGCGCGGCATCCAAAATCGCTGACCACGTTAGCGTTAAATATCAAAGATAAGAGCTGGCCAGACAGTGAAATTTGGGTGTTTAAAGCACAACCGTATCAACGAGTGGTTGAGATTCAAAATTTATTGCCTATTGACCCAAGTCAGACTAATTTATCGACGCGATGGAAAAAATATCCCGCTTATCAGGTGAATCAGGGTGATGTGATGAAATTTAATGTCATGCAACGTGGTGATCCAGAACCTGAGCCAAATAAACTGCAATTACAGCGTGAATTATGGCTGGATTTTGATGGTAAAGGTTACACCATTCAAGACCAAATCAATGGCAAAATGTCACATGGGTGGCGTTTAGATGCATTACCTGAATTGCAATTAGGTCAGGTAAAATTGAATGATAAAAATCAACTCATTACCCAATTAAAAAACTCAAAATATCAAGGCGTGGAAGTACGAAAAGGGGCGTTGATATTAGAAGCGGACAGTCGTTTTATAGGCGATATTAATCATTTGAGTGCAGTGGGTTGGCAACACAAGTTTCATCATGTCACAGCTGAATTAAATTTACCACCAGGATGGCGTTTATTGGCGGCTTCTGGGGTGGATAATGTGCCTGATAGTTGGGTTTCTCATTGGACATTATTGGATTTGTTTTTAGTGTTGATTGCCTCGCTTGCTATTGGACGCTTATGGAATTTTAAATGGGGATTATTTGCCTTATTTACACTGGTCTTGATTTGGCATGAAACCAACGCGCCTCAATATATTTGGCTTAATATTATCGTTGCGATTGCTTTGATTAAACTATTACCAATTGGTTTATTTTTATCAATGGTACGAATATATCGAAATTTATGCTGGCTAGTATTAATCATTATTATTATTCCTTTTTTAGTCGATGAAGTTCGCAAAGGTTTGTACCCACAACTTGAAAATCCGTGGAAAGAAATTACGCAGAATAATTATGCGAATAGCTTAGGTGTTGTGCCAAAAATGAAGCCCAAGGCTAATTTATCTGACGAAGAATCGTTGAATTTAGCGATACCAGAAGCTCCGCCTGTTATTGAACAGAAACGGGTTAAAAAAATATTAAAAAGCAAAAGTTTAATTTATAGTAAGCAATCGGTTAATTATAATCGAATTGATCCTAATGCAGTGGTGCAAACGGGGCTAGGTGCACCGCAATGGCATTGGAATACAGTTAAGTTATCGTGGAATGGTTCGGTTGATAGTGAGCAGCAATTAAATTTATGGCTGTTAACCCCTACAATGACCTTATTTTTAAATTTTATGCGTGTGATTTGTGTGGTGATTTTGAGTTTATTAATGCTGGGGTTAGCGCAAAAACTTCGCTTTAAATTGACAGGGTTTAATCCTTTGATTTTGTGTTTAGGGGTTTTATTATTATCAGGGCTTCCGACACAAACCTTATTGGCTCAATCATCCGCCGATTATCCTCAAAAAGAATTATTGGATGAATTAAAAGAACGCTTATTAGAAGCCCCTGAATGCGCGCCTGATTGTGCTGAAATTTCATATATGAAGCTGACTATTGATGATGAAAAAATGCAGATTCAATTAGAAGTTCATGCCAATAAAATGGTGGCAATTCCTTTGCCTGCCAATTATAAACAGTGGTTTCCGAATGAGGTGCGTATTGACGGGCAAGTGGCCGAGGCTTTGTTACGAGATGAAGCAGGCTTGCTTTGGATTAATTTAACCGCAGGGATTCATTTGGTTGAGTTATCAGGGGTTAATCCTATTCATAAAAAATTCACGCTACCATTGCCTTTAAAACCGCATTATGTCAAATTAAGCGCGACTCATTGGAAAATTGAAGGCTTGAATGAGCATGGTATTTCTGAAAATCAGTTGCAATTTAGTCGTCTTCAAACCAATGCTTTATCGCCTGAATCTCAAACGCTTGAGCAAGGGGTGTTACCGCCGTTTATTCAGGTGGAACGAATTTTAGAATTAGGGCTTGACTGGCGACTAAAAACGCGGATTACGCGGTTAATTAATAATGAAGCGGCGGTGGTGCTAGAGTTGCCGTTGTTAAAAGGCGAGTCGGTGACGACCCCTAATATACGGGTTAAAAAAAATAAAGTTCAAGTGAATATGTCGGTGAACAGTGAAGAATTTGAGTGGGAATCTATTTTAGAAAAATCTTCCCTTATTGAATTAAAAGCGAGTGAAACCAAACGTTGGACCGAAGTATGGAAGTTAGATGCAAGCCCGATTTGGCATATCGACACCAAAGGCATTGCGGTGGTGCATCATCAAGACTCACAAGGGTACTGGTTACCTGAATGGCGACCTTGGCCTGGTGAAAAAATAAATTTATCAATTATTCGTCCTAGAGCGATTCGAGGGCGTAGCCTCACCATTGATAGTAGTAAATTACGAATAACCCCTGGGCAACGTTCGCAAGAAGTGCTATTAACACTGGCTTTACGAAGCTCTAAAGGTATACAACATACACTTATTTTACCTAATAATGCCGAATTACAATCGGTGTTGGTGAATGGTGCAACTCAGCCCATTCGTCAAAAGGGTCGAAAATTAACCCTACCTATTAAGCCTGGAAAACAGCAACTTCAAATTGCATGGCAACAAAATACAGGATTTAATATTTTTTTTAAATCACCAGAAATTAATTTAGGCTTAGACAGTGTTAACAGTCATATTGAGGTTAACTTAGGGGTTGATCGCTGGGTGTTGTTTACAACAGGGCCTCGTTTTGGGCCTGCGGTTTTATTTTGGGGGACTTTATTTGTCATCGTGTTTATTTCCATTGGGTTAGGAAAAATTCGATGGACACCGTTAAAACATTGGCAATGGTTTTTACTCTTAGTCGGTTTGAGTCAAGTGCCCGTGTTTGCGGCATTAGTGGTGGTGGCATGGTTAATGGCGCTGGGGGTTCGAGCCGAACGATTACACTATGAATATAAATATTTTAACGCGGTACAAGTCGGTTTAGGGCTATTAAGCGTGGTCTCCCTTATTTTATTATTTGTCACTGTCAAACAAGGCTTGCTTGGCTCACCTGATATGCAAATTGCAGGGAACCAATCCAGCACTTACGGCTTAAAATGGTATCAAGATCGAAGTTTTGAGGTATTGCCGACCGCAACTATTATCAGCTTTCCTTTGCTGGTTTATCGTTTATTAATGCTGATGTGGTCGCTGTGGTTAGCGGTTTCATTATTAAATTGGCTGCAATGGGGCTGGCACTGTTTTGCTACGAACGCGTTGTGGCGAAAAAGAACCACGCTTACAAAGGATTCGTTACCAAAATAACGCTATAATAAAATTTTTAGGCTATTTTTATTTTTTATGGATGAGATCACCCGTTTGGAATATTTAAAAATCATGGGGGTTGAGCGCTGGAGTGATAGAACCATGATTGAACCAAATACAGCGACTATAAAACCGAACCCAATGGAAAATAAACCAATAATTGATCATTGGGAGTCATTAAAAGAAGAGGTGATAGGCTGTCAGCAATGTGAACTTTGTCAAACTCGCACTCAAACTGTTTTTGGAGAAGGAAATCCGAATGCGGATTGGTTATTTATTGCTGAAGCGCCTGGTGAGCAAGAAGACTTACAAGGCAAACCTTTTGTGGGAACGGCGGGGCTGTTATTAACTGAAATGCTCCGAGCAATTGGCTTAACGCGTGAGACTATTTTTATCGCCAATATTTTAAAGTGCAGACCGCCCAATAACCGAAACCCTAAAGTCGATGAAATTGCGACTTGTTACGATTACTTAATCCGTCAACAAGCCTTAATCGCGCCTAAAATAATAGTTGCTGTCGGACGCATCGCGGCGCAAAAACTTCTTAAAACCAACGAGCCTTTAAGTAAACTTCGAGGGGTGGTGCATCACGTTGATAATATCCCGCTGATTGTGGTGTATCATCCTGCTTATCTTTTGCGAAAGCTCAGCCAAAAACAGGCGGCATGGCAAGATTTACAATTCGCCTTAAAAACTTACCAGCAATTACAAACCGCATGAATTTATTGCCAATTATTAAAAAAATGTTCAGCTATGATGCTGATAGAGAGTTTTATGCCAAAGTATTCCCCGATTCGGTTAAGCTTATGGATCTAGCGCGTTTACGCAAAATGCACAAAGATGATTTATCCGCTGTGTTGCAAATTGAAGCCAAAAATTATAAATATCCGTGGAATAAAGCTATATTTGAAGACTGTTTTGTGGCGATGAGTTATAGCTGCTGGGTGTGTGAAGATCAGGAAAAAATCATCGGCTATGGTATTTTATCCGTCGCGGCAGGCGAGGCGCATATTATTAATATTTCCATTGACCCTGAGGTACAAGGTCAGGGTATTGGTAAAAAAATGATGGCTCATCTCATTAAAATAGCGAAAAAAAAAGCTGAGACCTTATTTTTAGAAGTCAGGCCATCTAACGAGAAAGCGATACAACTTTATAACCGTTTAGGTTTTAATGAAGTTGGGCGGCGTAAAAATTATTACCCCGCAAAAAAAGGCCGAGAAGATGCGGTAATTTTAGCGTTAGAGTTGGTTAGCTTGTTTTAGTTGGGCTATTTTAATAACCAGTTTATGAGGTAAGGTGGAAGTTTATACAAGCGCGTTGCCATAATAAAGTCTTGCGTCTTTTTTGAATCATGAAAAACCGTTTTTAGCATGGAAAGACTCTCATCGTGTTTGAATTCAGTTTGTAATTGCGCGAGGCGATCTTTTAACAAAGTATCTTTTTCGTCAGAAAATTTGAGCCGTGGGTAAATGAATTGTAAAAATTGATAGGGTTGCGGATGGGCTTCAATGGTTTCAATCAAAAGGTTGAAGCCAGAATGGTAGTGTTTGTATTTTTGTTGCAGTAGTTCTTGTTCTATTTGTTCATAGGTTAAAGCGGGGAGTTTTTCTTTTTTTAGATTTAGCCATGAGTTACCCTGCTCTAAGCCGTTAATGTAGATCATGGATTGACTGTAGGGTTTTTTGGTGATGCAAACAAGCCGGTGACCTTTATGATTAAAGGTATTTAGGGCGTCAAAAAAATCGACATTATAATGAGGGGCGAGTTGTGGATTATCTAAAAGCGCATCAAAATTATTTAAAAATAACAACTGGCGTTGCTTTTTCGGGCTATTTTCTAAGGCGGAAAAAATATTGCTGAGGGTCTGTAATGCTTCGGCTTTTATGTTGGGATTATTGGCTTCAATCTGCACGGCTAATTGCTGAATAAAACCGTGGTAATGTTCTGCATAGTCTTTCATATTACAAACTAAGACATTGTTACCTTGTTCTTGGGCTAAATGTTGTAAATCAGCCAATAATCGTAACTGCCCTTGTCCTTGGGGGGTATAAATATTGAGTGAATTTTTATTTAATCGCTGATATAAATGCTTGGTGTATGTTGGTCGTAGTGGGTGCATGAATTTCCCCTTATAAATGTTAACGTATGAACCGTCCAAACGCACGACTTCCTTCGCCTGTAGGAATGGTTTTTATGACTTTTAGGCTACGTGCATCAATGATTGATACGGTGCTGTCTTCCCAGTTTGCCACATAAACCCACTGATCGTTTGGGTGAGTGCTAATGCCTTCAGGTTTTTCCCCAACCTCTATTTGAGCAATTTCCTGTTGTGTTTCAAGATCAATCACAGAAACCGTACTGTCGTCTTGATTGGTCACAAATAAGCGGGTGTCGTTTAACGCCAGCGCAATTGCATAGGGGCGACCACCTACCTTTATAAGGTTAAGGCGTTTTAAGTGCGTTGCCTCTAAAATAGAAATATCATTACTTTCAACATTGGCACTGTATATTTTTTTGCCAGTACGATCAAGGCTTAAACCAAATGGATGTGATCCCACCTTAGTGGTATTTCGGGTGCGATATGTTTTTAAGTCAATTTGAGAAATAGAATTATCCACTCGATTAGCCACATAAAGCCAGCGGTTATCAGGGCTAACCACCATGCCTGACGGTGATTTTCCAACGTTTAAGGTTTTGAGTAATTTAAAATTTTTGGTGTCAAAAACAGAAACGGTATTTTCATACCAATCGGCGACAAAAACCCGTTGCCCTTGACTGTCGCTGGCAATTCCTAATGAGGCGCCACCTACGGTTACTTTTTTTATCAGTGCCATTTTATCGGTATCAATTACACTAAAACCATCCCCTTGTGGAGTGCTAATATAAACGTGGGGTTTTTTAGGGTTAATGGCAACTCCGACAGGTTTTCCTGTAATTTCAAGCGTGTGAGTAATTTTGTTCGTAGTGGTGTCTATAACCGACACATTATTATCAATTTGGTTGCTGATATACGCGTTGGGTTTTGCCAATAATGGGTGCGCGTTGATAATGAGGCTGATAAAAAATATGGATTTGATTTTCATAAAATTTTGGGGTGATTTAAAGTGTGCCAAAAGTGCGATTGTTGTTTGATGCCTAAAATTTTTTGTGCGGTCAGTACTCCCGAATAACAAGCGCCGTAGACTCCGCCACCAGGGGTACTCCAATGACCCGCAAAATATAAGCCATCAATGGGTGATTTATTCGCCAGTCGATTTGCGCCTATTTGTTCGGGAGTGGCCGCCCAACCATAGGCGGCCCCTTTGTAGTTTGCTGTATAACGGACAAGGGTTTCGGGGGAGCCTGCTTCTAAAAAAAGAACACTTTTTTTGAGTCCTTTGATTTTGGTATCCGCATAATCGAGCATTTTTTCAACATAATGGGCTTTAACGGCTTTCCAATCGGCATGGCTATCAAAATCGACTAAACGGGTTAAGACTATAATATGTTCGCCTTTAGGCGCAAGGCTTGCGTCAATTAAGGTCGGTACGGTAATGCTAAGCCAAGAAACTTTTTCAGAGTCTGTAAATGCGGTCGAATAATTAAATTCATGATCTATATGATCGTAATAAAAGCCTTCGTGATGAATACCTTGGGCTTTTAAATCTAAATTGGAGGCAAGATAGACCACAAACAATGAGGTTGATGGCTGCATTTGCTTAAAACGTGTTAGATAGCGTTTAGGAAAATATTCAGCACCGACCATGTTATAAACGGTTTGACGGGCATCGGCATTGGAGATAATGGTGCGCGCATAAAAAGTTTCACCTGATGCCAGACAAAGGCTTTGTACTTGATTATTTTGCACGCTAATCGTAGATACTTTTGATTTATAGCGTATGTGTCCGCCGTGTTTTTTTAACCCTGATACTAAACTATCAGCTAATTTTTGAAAGCCACCTTTGCAATAATAGCTGCCGTCAACTAAATAGCCAATGAGCATAATTGCCCAATAAATAAACGATACTTTTTCAGGGGGTAACCCTAAATAGGGCCAATGGCTGGCAAAAATAGCCTGAAGTTGTTTATCTTGAATAAAATCACCCCAAACACTGGCAAGCGTTGCCCGTTTATAGTGAAATAATAAAGGGAGTTGTTGGTGGATTTTTTCACTGTCTTGCGTTGCCATAATGTCATCGGCTTTGGCCACTTGTTCTGAAAGTTGCAGACAGATGCTTAAAAGCGATCGTAAGCCCTCGCTTTGATTCGGAAATTGCTGACTTATTTTTGTTATAAAAGCCTCAAGCGTCAATGGTAGCGTCACGTTGACATCAGGAAATTCCACATAAGAAAAGGGATCAATACGAATAAAATTCAGTTGATTATAAACCGCTAATGTTTGTAAGACTTTGTATAAAATTTGCCCGCCTTTATAGCCTTCTGGACTACAGCCGCTGGTTAAATGAACCCCTGAGTCAAATTGATAGTGTTTACGTTTAAAACCGTGAGCATAACCACCCGCTCGATCATGCTGCTCAATAACGAGCACTGATTTCCCTGATTTTGCCAATAAAGCGGCGGCGGTTAAGCCACCAATACCACTGCCTATTACGATCACATCAACAGTTATTGAGGGTGGTCTGGGCTTTAAGGTCATAGGCATTATCTAAAAAATAAAAGGGTTGATAACAAATTATAACCAACTCTGTTTGAAAATTCGCCTACCTAAAGTAGGGAGTTGTTATAATTTTAGGCTTTTAGAATTTAAAGACGGCTTTAAGATGGGTGTTAAATTTAAAAAGATAGGGATTATTGGTAAACCCAGCGATTCAAGCATTGCACAAACTTTAATTACATTATTTGAGTTTTTAAAAAAGCATCATTACGAAATTGTAATTGCTGAAAATAGTGCAAAATTTATTCCGCACGCGGTTGAAACCTGCTTGTTAGAAAATATTGGAGAGCAATGTGACCTAATTATTGCGGTCGGTGGTGATGGCACTTTTTTATCGGCTGCGCGCAGTAGTTCACTTTATGATGTCCCTATTATTGGTATTAATCTTGGGCGGGTGGGGTTTTTAGTGGATGTGTCGCCCTCAACTATGTGTGATAGCTTAACGGCGATTTTATCAGGTGATTATGATGCCGAAACACGGCATTTTTTAAAGACAAAAATCATTCGTGGTCAACAGGTTATTCGACAAGAATATGCTTTGAATGAGGTCGCAATTCATCGGTGGATTACGCCCAGTATGATTGAAATTGTGACCCATGTGAACGGTAAATTTTTAAACTCTCAACGCTCAGATGGGTTGATTGTTTCAACACCGACAGGGTCAACTGCGTATGCTTTGTCGGCAGGCGGTGCGATTTTACACCCAACTCTTAGTGCGTTAATGTTAGTGCCATTAAACCCACAAACAATGTCAAATCGCCCGATTGTAATGACGGATGATTGTGAAATTGAAATTAGTTTTTGTCGAAATAAACACATTAATGCACAGGTTTCTTGTGATTATTTAGACATTCCTGATGTCTCTATTCACGATAAAATTTTAATTAAAAAATCGACCAGAGCGGTTAAAATATTACACCCTCAAGGGCATGATTTTTTTGATACGTTACGAAAAAAATTGCATTGGAGTAAAGCGCATTAAGGGAATTTATTTGCGATTTTTTCGGTGAATCTTCCCCAATTTGGTTTTAATGCGTTGCCGCTTTAATGGCGAGATATAATCCACAAATAATTTACCATTTAAATGATCTATTTCATGTTGAATACACACAGATAACAGTTCTTCGGCCTCTAGTTCAAAGGGTTTTCCTACACGATCAAGTGCTTTGATTTTAATGGATTCAGCGCGGTTTATGTCTTCAAAAAAATTAGGAACCGATAAGCAACCTTCTTCAGAGATTTTATTGCCTTTTTTTTCAAGAAACTCAGGGTTAATTAAACATAAAGGGTCATTTTTTTCTTCACTAATATCAATGACAATTAAGCGTATATGATGATTAACTTGTGTGGCAGCAAGCCCGACACCAGAAGCTTCGTACATCGTTTCAATCATGTCATCGACTAATTGGGTGATTTTTTTATCCACGGTTTTGATGACAGCGGCTTTTTTTCGCAAGCGATCATCAGGAAATTCAAGGATAGGTAAAAGAGCCACGCATTTCTCCATGAGTGTTTTGGGATTTGGTATTCTATATGAATTCATCTAAACTTTATATCCAGACTTTTTTCAAATTACGATCCACAGGATTGACTATGTCCTTTTTAAGAACAGCAACCGCGGTAATAAGCGTATTTTTTGGTATGACCGTTTTGGCTGGAGAAGAGCCGTTTGAGCCAGAGCCTGCGCCACCACCTGAGCCTGTTGCCACTCCAGACATTGTGCCGCCCCCTACCGTCGAAGCTCCGATTAAAGTGCGTACAAGAATTAAACCACCGTTGCCTATTGCTTTTAAAAAGCCTGCTGTTGTTGAAAAGCCTGCCGAGTTAGCGCCCCCTGATTATTATCGTACTGAAACCAAAATTTATCCACGTAATCGTATTGAAGATATTGAGGATATTTTAAAACAAATTCCTGCCAATGCGATTGCGCCATTTTTAACGTCACCTAACGTGGTGGAAAAAGAGGCGTTTAAAAAATCCCCTTATATTATTGATTTTCCTGATAGGCGTTTGGTAGCAGGGGCGGGGACAAGGGTTTATGTGCGTGCTATTTTGCAACCTAAAACGTTAAATTATTCTGTATATCGCAAGGGAAAGCCGTATTATAATCCTGAAACAAAAGAGTTTTTAGGTCATGAAGCCTTATATCTTGCCAGTGCGACATTACAGCGTGAAGGGGATCCTGCCACCTTATTGTTGACGAAATCAAAGCGCGAAGTGAAGGTTGGTGATCGATTAATGGAAGCACCTACACAGATGGGCGTGCAAAGTTATTTTCCTCAATTGCCGACCATTCAAATTAATGCGAATTTAATCAGCGTATTGGATGGGGTGTCGCAAATTGGTCGCTACAATGTGGTGGTGATTGATAAAGGCAATGCCGATGGTTTGAAAGTGGGTGATGTACTGGATATTTATCAAAAGGGTCGAAGAATTGTGGATAAAATTAGTGAAGATAAAGATAAGAAAAAACTTAAATTACCTGATGAATTAGCAGGGACATTGATGGTTTTTCGTACCTTTAACCGCGTTAGTTATGGCTTGATTATGAAAGCCAGCAAGGCAATTCATGTGTTTGATAAAGTTAAAACGCCTGAATATGCGCGCTTTTAATTATTTTTTTTGATGAAATATTGGTTAGGTTTATTACGTGTTTCGGGGGTAGGCTGTAAGACATTTTTAAAAATTTTAGATCAATGTCCGCCTGAATCATTGTTTACAGAATCAACGACATCCCTGAAAGCCTTAGGCTTGAGTGATAAAATCATCAGAGGCATTAAAAATCCTAACTGGGCGGTGGTTGACAAAGATTTAGCATGGTTATCAATGGAAAATAATCATGTCTTAACGCTAGATGATGCGTTTTACCCTCAGCAATTAAAACAAATTCCTGACCCGCCGCCTTTGTTATTTTTACGCGGACAAAAACAATTATTATCAAGCCGACAAATTGCCATTGTGGGTAGTCGCAATCCCTCGACAGAAGGACGGCGTATTGCGTATGATTTTGCCTATCACCTTGCCAATGAAGGATTCACCATTACCAGTGGTTTAGCACTTGGCATTGATGCTTGCAGTCATCAGGGAGCATTAAAAGTGACAGGTAATACCATTGCGGTTGCAGGAACGGGGTTAGATCGTGTCTATCCAGCCTCTCATAAAGCCTTAGCCACCGAAATTGTTGATAAGGGGGTTATGATTTCCGAATTTCCACCAGGAACCAATGCAATGGCGGCGAATTTTCCCCGTCGTAATCGAATTATCAGTGGTTTATGTTTAGGATTATTAGTGGTCGAAGCGGCGAAAAAAAGTGGTTCATTGATTAGCGCCCGTTTAGCACTGGAACAAAATCGTGATGTTTTTGCCATCCCTGGTTCAATTTATAACCCGTTAGCACGAGGCTGTAATGGTTTGATTCGACAAGGGGCAAAATTAGTCGAGACTACCGAGGATATATTGGAGGAATTAAATGAGTATAATCAATATGATAACATTTCTGAGCCAATAAATAATCAATCAGAACTTGACCTAGCACAGCAAAATCTATTGAATCTTATTATGTTTAGCCCCACGTCAGTGGATGTTTTAGTCGAGGAAAGCGGAATTTCTGCGAATATTATTTCTTCTATGTTACTGATTTTAGAATTGCAAGGTTACATCAGTAGTGCGGCAGGTGGTGGCTATTTACGCATAAAATAACGCAGCTATAGTAGTAAAAAAATATGTTCGATGTTCTCATTTACCTGTTTGAAAATTATCTAGACGATTATATAGAATTAACGCCCAACCGTTCTGTCATTAAAACTGAATTATTAGACCAAGGTTTTGCCCTTTCACAAGTTGATTCGGCTTTTTTATGGTTAAAATCGTTAAGTGAACCCCATCAAAGGCGTTGCCAAACCCAAGCGTTTCGAATTTTCTCCACCTCTGAAAAGCACCATCTGGACATTGAATGCCGTGATCTATTAATTTCACTGGAATTGAGTGGTATCTTATCGCCCGATCATCGAGAAATTGTCATTGATAGAACTATGGTGTTAGAAAATGAAACGATTACCTTAGACGAGTTAAAATGGATTGTGCTGTTGGTCTTATTGACCCAATCAGAGGATGATACCGCCTATTCCAGAATGGAAGAAATTGTTTATGATTTATCCCCTAGTTACTTAAATTAACCCCCCTTACTGAGTTCAAAACACAATGAGTAAAAATCTGGTTATTGTAGAATCCCCTGCAAAAGCAAAAACAATTGAAAAATATTTAGGGACAGATTTTCATGTCTTAGCCTCGTATGGACATGTTCGAGATTTGGTGCCAAAAGAAGGGGCGGTGGATACGCAAAATGACTTTGCGATGAAATACCAATTAGTCGAGCGCAACCAACGCCATGTGCAAGACATTATTAAAGCCTTAAAAAAAGCAGAAACGCTGTATTTAGCCACGGATCCTGATCGAGAAGGCGAGGCAATTGCATGGCATTTATTAGAGCTTTTAAAAGAACGAAAAATTCTTAAAAAGAAAGCCGTGCATCGGGTTGTTTTTCATGAAATCACCAAAAAGGCGGTCACAGCGGCGATTGCCAATCCTGCTGAATTAGCGCTGGACATGGTTAATGCACAACAGGCACGACGAGCATTGGATTATTTGGTCGGGTTTAATTTATCCCCGTTATTGTGGAAAAAAATTCGCCGTGGTTTATCCGCAGGACGCGTGCAAAGCCCTGCATTACGAATGATTGTTGAGCGAACGATTGAAATTGATGCCTTTAAAAAACGTGAACACTGGTCAATTAATGCCAACTTTACCGCTGAAAAACAAATTTTTAAGGCAAAATTAACCTATTTTGAAGACACAAAATTATCTCAGTTTTCGATTACCGAGCAATCACGGGCTGAAAGCACCCAAAAAATCTTAATAAATGCGTCAGAAGATAAATTACAAGTAGCGCATGTTGAAACCAAACAACGCCGCCGTAATCCTTCACCGCCATTTACTACCTCAACGCTGCAACAAGAAGCGGCACGTAAATTAGGATTTACCACCAAACGCACGATGATTATCGCCCAACAACTCTATGAAGGGATTGACGTTAAAGGTGAAACTGCTGGCTTAATTACTTACATGCGAACCGATTCGGTCAATCTATCCGAAGACTCTTTAGAAGACATTCGTGCGTTAATTACCCAAAAATATGGGGCTGAAAATCTGCCGAAAACCCCGCGAAATTTTAAAACCAAATCAAAAAATGCGCAAGAAGCGCATGAGGCGATTCGTCCAACTACGGTTCGCTTTATTCCCAAAGAAATTAAGGCTTCATTAACCGCTGAACAATACAAGCTTTACCATTTAATTTGGAAACGCACCATTGCTTGTCAAATGATTCATGCAACCCTTCATTTAATGGCGATTGATTTTAACTGTGGTTCTAAGGAAAATATTTTTAGAGCAACAGGCTCAACCATTGTTAACAGAGGCTTTATGGCAGTTTATCTGGAAAGCTTGGATGATAATAAAGACAATGATGATAAAGAACATTTTCTACCGCCGCTAAAAATTGGGGACAGTGTTCCATTAAATGAAATTTCAGCCAATCAGCATTTTACCGAGCCACCACCGCGTTACAGTGAAGCCAGTTTAGTTAAATCCTTAGAAGAACATGGGATTGGTCGCCCGTCCACCTATGCAACCATTATTTCAACCTTACAAAATCGTGAATATGTAACACTGGAAACCAAACGCTTTTACCCAACGGATGTGGGACGGATTGTTAATAAATTTTTAACCCAGCATTTTACCCAATACGTGGATTATAATTTTACCGCTAATTTAGAAGATAATTTAGATGCGGTTTCACGCGGAGAAAAAGATTGGATTCCATTAATGAAAGCATTTTGGGAACCTTTTACCGCCTTAGTCAAAGAAAAAGACGAAACGGTTCAGCGCAAAGATGTCACCCAAGAAGTCATTGATGAAAAATGCCCAGAATGTGACAAACCATTGTCGATTCGTTTGGGGCGCAATGGCTGTTTTATTGGTTGTACGGATTACCCAACCTGCTCCTACACTCGCAACCTAAATGATGATGGCAGTGAAAAAGAAGCCCCTGAAATCGTCGAAGGGCGCGCGTGTCCTAAATGTGAATCTGAGCTTATCATTAAAGCGGGGCGCTACGGTAAATTTATTGGCTGTAGCAGTTACCCAAAATGCAAACACATCGAACCCTTAGAAAAACCTGAAGACACGGGGACAGAATGCCCTGAATGTCATAAGGGAAATATTTTAAAACGCAAAGCCCGTTCGGGAAAAATCTTTTATTCCTGTGAGCATTACCCAAAATGCAAATATGCGCTGTGGAATCCGCCCATTAATGAAAGTTGCCCTGAGTGCAAATGGCCAATTTTAACGCT
>JAGLEW010000042.1 GCA_023144875.1 Methylococcales bacterium | reverse complement strand
TATATTTTACTGTTTTTTTTCATTTAAACACTTAGGTAAGGAGCTACTTTCATCATCTACAGCGTCTCGTTCAAATTAAAAAATATCCGTGCAAATAGCATACATCATAAACATTACATGATTTTATGTTGTTTTCTGAGAACTCAGCTCCAAAAAACAACTATATCTTTTCTTTGTATGCCTTCATCTTATCAAAATTTAAATAACGATAGGTTTCATTTGTCGTGGATTCAAGAGGGCTAACGTGTTCCATATATTCGTCAAAGGTTGGGATTCTACCCATAATTGAACAGACAGCCGCTAACTCTGCGGATGCTAAATAAACATTTGCATTATTGCCTAAGCGATTGGGGAAATTTCGTGTCGATGTTGAAACGACGGTAGCATTATCGGCGACCCGTGCTTGATTCCCCATACAAAGTGAACACCCTGGCATTTCCATTCGTGCACCTGCCTGTCCGAATGTGCTATAAACGCCTTCTTCGGTTAATTGGGCTTGATCCATTTTAGTCGGCGGTGATACCCAAAGTTGTGTCGGTAATCGTCCTGAATTTTGCGCTAATAGTTTTCCTGCCGCACGAAAATGCCCGATATTAGTCATGCACGACCCTAAAAAGACTTCATCTATTTTAATGTTTTCCAATTCGGACAAAGGCTTAACATCATCAGGATCATTCGGGCAGGCTAATAAAGGTTCTTTAATCTCATTTAAATCGATGTCGATAATTTCAAAATACTCGGCATCAGCATCAGGTGCCATTAACACAGGATCTTTTAGCCACGCTTCCATAGCGGTAATACGGCGTTCAAGCGTACGTTGATCACCATAACCTTCTGACAACATCCATTTTAACAGGGTAATATTCGAGGTCATGTATTCGATAATAGGCTCTTTATTCAAGCGAATACTACAGCCACCTGCGGAACGTTCTGCTGACGCATCAGACAATTCAAATGCTTGTTCCACTTTTAAATCAGGTAAGCCTTCAATTTCTAAAATACGTCCTGAAAATACATTTTTCTTATTCTTTTTTTCAACCGTTAATAAACCTTTTTGAATCGCCACATAAGGAATCGCATTAACCAAATCGCGCAAGGTTATGCCTTTTTGCATCTCCCCTGTAAATCGGACTAATACTGATTCAGGCATATCTAATGGCATGACACCTGTGGCGGCCGCAAAAGCGACTAAGCCAGAGCCAGCAGGAAAGGAAATACCTAATGGAAAACGGGTATGCGAATCACCACCTGTGCCGACGGTATCAGGCAATAACATTCGATTCAGCCATGAATGAATAATGCCATCAGCAGGACGTAATGCCACACCACCTCGATTCATAATAAAATCAGGCAGAGTATGCTGCATCGCCACATCAACAGGCTTTGGATACGCCGCCGTATGACAAAACGACTGCATGACTAAATCAGCTGAAAAACCTAAACAAGCAAGGTCTTTTAACTCATCTCGCGTCATAGGCCCCGTGGTATCTTGGGAACCAACGGTGGTCATTTTAGGTTCACAATAGGTATTCGGACGAACACCCTCAACCCCACAAGCTTTCCCAACCATTTTTTGTGCTAGGGTAAAACCTGCATTACTTTCTTGTGTATCAGCGGGTAAACAAAAAACGTTAGATGTTTCAAGTTTTAACGCATTACGCGCTCTATCGGTTAAACCACGACCAATAATAAGGGGAATTCGTCCACCTGCTCGCACTTCATCTAAAATAACCGCTGTTTTAAGGGTAAATTCGCAAAGAATAGCCTCACTGTCATAGCGTTTTACTAATCCTTGGTGCGGGTAAATATCAATGACATCACCCATTGCCAACTGACTCACATCACATTCAAAAGGTAGTGCGCCTGAATCTTCCATCGTGTTAAAGAAAATAGGTGCAATTTTACTACCGATACAAATACCGCCCGCTCGTTTATTTGGAACATAAGGAATGTCATCCCCTGTAAACCACAACACCGAATTAGTCGCCGATTTTCGAGAGGAGCCAGTGCCTACAACATCTCCGACATAGGCCACAGGAAAGCCTTTTTGTTTTAATTCGGCAATCTGCTGACCTGCATCAGTTATTCCTTCGCGAGGAATTTTTAACATGGCTTGCGCGTGCAGAGGAATATCAGGTCGTGACCATGCATCAGGGGCTGGCGATAAATCATCGGTATTGGTCTCCCCTGTAACTTTAAACACAGTAACCGTTAACTTTTCAGACACTTCAGGCTTTGCGGTAAACCATTCTGCGTTCGCCCACGACTGTAAAACCTGCTGTGCAAATAGATTACCTTTTTTGGCTTTTTGCTCGACATCATAAAACGCATCAAACACCAGTAAGCTATGCGATAAAGCAGTCACTGCACTGGGCGCTAAAGCATCATCATCCAATAAGTCAATTAAGGGCGCAATGTTATAACCACCCAACATTGTCCCTAGTAATTCCGTGGCTTTTTTAGGATCAAGAATCGGTGAAACCTCTTCCTCTTTAGCAATTGCCGCTAAAAACCCTGCCTTCACATAAGCCGCTTCATCAACGCCTGCAGGCACTCGATAGGTAAGCAGTTCTAAAACAAATGCCGCTTCCCCTGCAGGAGGTTGTTTAATGAGCTCAACCAGTTCCGAAACCTGTTCAGCATTTAAAGGTAAAGGGACGATATTTTCAGCGGCACGTTCTGAAACGTGAAGTCGATATTGCTCAAGCATTTTGTTATTTTTCATAAAAGGTTGGGTGATAGAAGCTGTCGTTTTAACGCCCATTCTACATGCTCTTTGACTAAATCAGAAGAATGATTCTTTTTTTTCAATAACGCTGTTTTAATTTGAAAAGATGGTTTTGCATTCCCTAACGCCACCGCAATATTTCGTAACCACCGAACATAACCAATGCGCCGAATCGCCGAACCTTCCATTTTTTTTAAAAATAAATCCTCTGACCAATTAAAAGCTTCTAGTAATTGCAAACTATTTAGATTATGCCGTGGGTTAAAATCGGTTTCTTGAGTGTGTTTAGCAAAGCGATTCCACGGGCAAATTAATAAACAATCGTCACAACCATAAATTCTATTGCCGATTAGAGTCCGTAACTCTACAGGAATACTACCTTGCAACTCAATGGTTAAATAAGAAATACACCGCCGTGCATTCACTTGATAGGGTGCCACAATCGCCTGTGTGGGGCAAATATCCAAACATGCCACACAGCTCCCACAATGCGCGCTTACTTTTTTATCAACAGGCAACCTTAAATCCGTATAAATTTCACCTAAAAAAAACCACGAGCCTGCTTTGCGATCAATTAAATTACTGTGTTTTCCTATCCAGCCCAATCCTGCTTTCTCCGCAATGGCTTTTTCTAAGACAGGCGCACTGTCCACAAAGGCACGATAACCAAAAACGCCCACTTCTGATTCAATTTTTTTTGCCAGTTTTTGCAAGCGATTTCGTAACACTTTATGATAATCTCGCCCCAGTGCATAACGTGATATAAAGGCATTAAGCGGGTTGTCCAGCTGTTGATTAATCGTTGTTAATGATTCGGGTAAATAATCCATCCGCACTGAAATAATTCGCTGAGTGCCTTCAATTAATAATTCGGGACGACTGCGTTTAAGCCCATGCTTGTGCATGTAATCCATTTCACCATGAAAGCCTTTTTTCACCCAGTTTTGCAGGTGATTTTCCGCCTCAACTAAGCGGGTATCACTAATACCAACGTGCTGAAAGCCCAATGTTTCCCCCCAATTTTTAATGGATTGAGCCAATGTATTTAATGCATCCTTGGTAAGTAAATTTTTCATTGAGACAGAATTATGAATAGCGTTTTATAATATCAGTTTTTAAGCGCAACGTACCATGAAAATAGAATTAGAATCCCTCAGCGACACCACCCTATTCGCGGAAAAACTCTGGCCATTACTACCCAGTCGCTGCCTTATTTTTTTAGAAGGTGATTTAGGCGCAGGAAAAACCACTTTAGTCCGTAGCTTATTACAGTCAGCAGGTCATCAAGGCAAGGTTAAAAGCCCTACCTACACCTTAGTTGAGGAATATGACCTTAATGCTCAAAAAATATTTCACTTTGATTTATACCGCATTAACGACCCCGAAGAACTGGAATTTATGGGCATTCGTGATTACATGGACACTGACGCGATGTGTTTTGTCGAATGGGCAGAACGAGGAGAATCACTTTTACCCCCCCCTCATTTTATTTTAAATTTAAAGGTTTACGCTGAAAAACGATTACTCACCATAAGTCATAACACCCATAAAGAAATTTATTTAAACTGGAAAAACAAAGACCTACTGCTATAATCTAGGCTCAATTATTTTTTTGGTCATGTTATGCGTATTTTTTGGACACTTTTTTTATTAATAGGACTGCAATTTAGTAGCGTCATTAGTTTTGCAGCTTCGACTAAAATTCATTCCATTGCCTATTCCAATCAAGCCAGCCATTCGCGCATTACGTTTAGCTCCTCATTACCCACCATTCATAAGGTGTTTCTACTAAACAATCCTTCCCGATTGGTCGTTGATTTTAAAAATACGGTACTAAAAACAAAATTTAAACAGCCGTTAAAAAGCCATCCTTATTTTAAAAAAATACGAATGAGTCAAAAGGATAAAACGGGTTTACGAGTGGTCATCGACTTAAAACATCCCGTTGTACAAAAGAATTTTAACCTTGCACCCAATAAAAAAAGTGGCCATCGTTTTGTAATTGATCTGAGCAAAGCGACTAAAAAAACAACGTCTGCAACACGTACTTCAACCGCAAAATCTCAGAAAAAAATTGTTCGAAAAAGTTCGTGGCAAAAAAAGAAACAAATTGTCATTGCGATTGATGCAGGTCATGGTGGTATAGACCCTGGTGCACATGGCCCTGAAGGCACCCTTGAAAAAAAAGTAGTGCTTGCAATTGCTAAAAAATTAGCCGCACGTATTAATGCAAAACATGGTATGAAAGCCGTATTAGTGCGTAAAAGTGATACGTTTGTAAAATTAAGAAAACGCATGGATATCGCACGTGCCGCGAAAGCGGATTTATTTATTTCCCTTCATGCAGATGCCTTCCCCAACCCCGAAGTGAGAGGGGCTTCCATTTATGTTTTATCTCAAAATGGCGCCTCTGATGAAGCCTCTCACTGGTTAGCAGAAAGAGAAAATAAAGCGGATTTATTAGGCGGTGTTTCCCTTGATAACAATGATAATACATTAACCAAAGTGTTAATCGAATTATCACAAAACGCCACCAAAGAAGCCAGTCGGAAAATAGCCAAGCGCGTGTTAAAATATTTTAAAGGTGTTACTCGAATGCATAAAAACACGGTACAAAAAGCTAATTTCGCTGTCTTAAAGTCACCTGATATTCCCTCTATTTTAATCGAAACCGCCTATATTTCAAACCCATTTGAAGAACGTAATTTATCCAGCAAGGCACACCAAGACAAAATTGCGAATGCTATTTTTAAAGGCGTTGTGAGTTATTTTAAAGAATACAGCCGCATCATTGCACAGCGTTAGCTATACTCTTAAAGGCTCAGTGAGGATTTATTCATCTCACTGCGCACTGCTCATCGCCCTAAATGGTTTAAGCGACCATATCCTCTTTTTTTGCGAATGATTCAAGGCTTAAAATATGTTAAATAAAAAATTGTTTATCATTATTCTCCCCGTTCTTTCCCAAATAAGTTGTATGGGACGCTCACAACCCCGCCCCATGGTAAGAAATGACCCAACACCATCAACCGCCGCAACACTTCCGCCCTACCAAGCACCCCCTAAAACACCCGCTCAAACTTATCAACTCAGACCTGCTCCAAAAACAATCGTACGTCAAAAGCCACCACGACCTAAAACGGTCATTCTTAAAAAACAACCACCGATTACCAAACCCACGGTGACGCATTCAAGACCAAAACCACTCTCATCCGCCAGCATAGCGTTAGTGAGTATTGCAGATAAAAATATACGATTAGGTCAGCTAGAGCCTGCGGTCGTCAATTTAGAACGCGCCTTAAGGATTGAACCAAGAAATGCCCTATTAACCTACAAACTTGCCGAACTAAAACTCAAACAAACCAAGTTTCGTTCAGCGGAAAATTTAGCCCGAAAATCGGCCTTATTAGCGGCGGCAAATAGAGGTTTAAAAAAGAAAAGTTGGGAATTAATTGTAAAAGCGCGGCGCTTACAAAAAAATTATAACGGGGCAAAAGCAGCTCAAGAAAAAGTACAAAGTTTAAATTAAAATAACGCTAATTATTTTTTATCTTCTTGGTGCTCAATTTCATCAAATTCAGCTTCTAGCTCTTGATCACTATCGGCTTGATAGCGTGATTTCGATACAAAAAATTTAGAAAAAACCAGTCCCACTTCAAATAACATCCAAATAGGAATGGCTAATAAGGTTTGTGAAATCGCATCGGGCGGGGTCAAAAACATGCCAATAATAAAAGCGGCGACAATAATATAAGGGCGTTTTTCAGCCAAGGCTTTCGGCGTTGTTAAACCCGTCCACACCAATACAATCGTAAATATAGGCACTTCAAAGGTAATACCAAAAGCAAAAAAAAGCGTCAAAACAAAATCAAGGTATTTACTAATATCCGTCATCACCGCTACATTTGTCGGCGCGGCGGCGGTTAAAAATTCAAAAACCAGCGGAAAAACCACAAAGTAAGCAAAAGCGACCCCTAAATAAAACAACAAACTACTCACAACCAATAGCGGTAATATCATTTTACGTTCGTGCTTGTATAAACCAGGGGCAACAAAAGCCCATAGCTGGTACAAAATCACAGGGACAGCGATAAAAGCTGAAAAAACCAGCGTGAGTTTAAACGGGGTAAAAAAGGGGGATGCGACATCAATCGCGATCATGTTACTGTTTTCAGGCAAAACGCTTAATAACGGTTCCGACAATAGTGTGTAAATTTCATTTGCATACGATGCCAAGCCTAAAAAAACCACTAAAATAGAGAATACAATTTTTAAAATTCGACCCCTTAATTCAATAAGATGCGCAATAAAGGGTTGCTCTTCAAGATTAGCCTGAGTCATTCTAATTTTTTATTGTCAATGGCATCTAATTCCATTAAAGAATCTTTGGTCGTTTTAGAAATATTAACGGTTTCATCCATCATCGTTTGTAAATCGTCTTGTTGTTCTTTCAAAATTTGACGCATTTCTTCCGCTTGTAGTTCTTGGTTAATTTCAATCTTTACCGCGGCCATTGTGTGACGTGCTTTACCAACCCAAAAGCCTGCAATGCGCGCCGCCTTGGGTAAACGTTCAGGGCCTATCACTAATAACGCCACTAAACCGACAAGACACAATTCCCAAAATCCAATATCAAACATACACTTTACTATTTAACCTTATGTTTTGAATCCGATTCAATTTCCACCTCAATACTGCTGTCATCCTTTTGGCTAACTTTACTTTTTTCTTCACCTTCGTGCATTGAATTTCGAAAGCCTTTTATTGCACCACCTAAATCGCCGCCCAAATTACGCAGACGTTTAGTACCAAATAAAACCACTACAATGGCTAAAACAATTAATAACTGTACAGGACTCATCCCCATGATTTTACTCCATTTCTAATTAAGTACGCTGGGATTTTTCATCCAAGCCCGACAAGCCAAAACGACGTTCTAATTCTTTTAAAACATCGTTTGGGTGTAAATCTTGTTGCGCTAATAACACCATACAATGAAACCACAAATCGGCAGTTTCATAAATAATTTGCTGTTTATCACCGCCTTTTCCTGCAATCACCGTTTCCGTGGCTTCTTCACCAATTTTTTTTAAAATCGTATCCAATCCCTTATCATATAAACTCGCCACATAGGATTGATCAGGCGATTGTTGTTTACGCGCTTCCAGCACATTGGCAAGCTCAGTTAATGTATTCATCATAAATTTAGTCTACGGTTTAAAGCAAAGATTTTAGCTATTTTAGCATTCCTCACTTCATCATTAAAAAACCTTATGTCTTTTTCTCGTTTAATGCTTACACAGTCATTTAAGAAATGGCTTTAAAGCCTATGTCGGTTCGATAATATAATTGATCCCAGCTAATTTTTTGAACTAATTTATAGGCGTTGGTTTGGGCAATTTGTAAATCATCTCCCAAGGCACAGGCACATAAAACTCGTCCACCCGCCGTGGTAATATCACCGTTTTCATTCAATGCCGTCCCCGCATGAAATACTTTAAACCCTTCTGACGATTTTTCAGGTAAGCCTTTAATCACATCACCTTTAGGGTACGCATTTGGGTATCC
>JAGLEW010000041.1 GCA_023144875.1 Methylococcales bacterium | reverse complement strand
CCAACAACTGCTGATAATCATCAACACGCGAATCAACAAACAAAATAGATGAGGACATAGAAAACTCCGCTATAAAAAGGTGATATAAATCACATTATATATAATAAACAATGACTTAATCTTGAAAACCAAGATTTTTAGTATCGCACAATTTGCGAAGGATTGACGGGGTATTTTAAGGCGGGTGACTTGATGAGGGGATTAATACAAAAAAACCCTAGCTGAATGACTTCAACTAGGGTTCTCTTAGTGAGTTTTAAAAATTAAAACTTAGTTTTTAGGTAAAGCAAATACGGTAAATGTTCCACCTAATTTTGTGTAAGCGCTTAAGCTTCTGTATGCACCAACCGCACCAAGACCTTCTGTGTTTGAATCGTCTTCACCTGAGTCAAGTCCAGCAGCGATACCGATACCAGCCCAGCCACCGATGCCTGATAAGACACCTACATATTGACGACCTTCAAAAGACCATGTATTAACGTTACCAATGATGCCTGATGGGGTTTTGAATTTATATAATTCTTTACCTGTTTTTGCATCAACCGCTTTTAGGTAGCCTTCTAATGTACCATAGAAAACAATGCCGCCTGCTGTTGCAACAGAGCCAGACCAAACAGAGAACGTTTCTTTGTTAGACCATGCAATTTTACCTGTTTTTGCATCATAAGCCGTAAATTGACCTAAGTTGGTTGAACCGTCTTTTTTACCTGTTAAGACGTCAGCGCCCGCTGGCATCATGGTTAAGGTTGCACCAACATAAGGCTGACCTGCGGTGTATGACACTTCAAAAGGTTCATACTCCATGCATAAATGGTTGCCTGAGATATAGAACAGGCCTGTTTGAGGCGAGTAAGAAACAGGTTGTTGGTTTTTAGAGCCTAATGCCGCAGGACAAACACCGACGGTATTCTCATCTTCGCCATTTTGCTCAGTACTGTATTTAGAAACGACTTGTGGACGACCTGATTTCATATCAATATGGGAAGCCCAGTTGACTGATTTATCAAATTTTTCAGCAACAAGTAACTCACCTGTTTCACGATCTAAGGTGTAACCAAAGCCATTACGGTCAAAATGCACCAATGTTTTATGCATTTTACCTTTAACTTCTTGATCGACTAAAACGGTTTCGTTGATGCCATCAAAATCCCACTCATCATGGGGTGTCATTTGGTAAACCCATTTAACTTCACCTGTATCGGCATCACGCGCCCATAATGACATTGACCATTTGTTATCACCAGGTCGTTGCACAGGGTTCCACGTTGAAGGGTTACCTGATCCATAATAAATCAAGTTTAATTTAGGATCGTATGAATACCAACCCCATGTTGTTCCGCCACCAATTTTCCACTGGTCGCCTTCCCATGTTTTAAGACTTGAATTCTCGCCAACAGGTTGTACTTTGCCATCTTTCCAAGCAGTGGTTTTTTTAGGATCCATCAACGTGTCGCCATCAGGCCCCATGCTGTATCCTTTCCACGCTAATTTACCTGTTTTAATGTCATAAGCGGCTAAGAAACCACGGACACCAAACTCACCACCTGCAATTCCTGTAATTACTTTATCTTTAACAACTAAAGGCGCTTGAGTGTTGGTCATTCCCAATTTAGGATCACCGTTTTGAACACTCCAAATACGTTTACCTGTTTTTGCGTCTAAGGCAGTTAAAACAGTATCTGCTTGTTGCAAAAATATTTTGCCATCGCCATACGCTAAACCACGGTTAACAGTATCGCAACACATGACAGGAATAGTAACGTCGGCATCTTGTGTTGGGGTAAATTCCCAAATCACTGATTGTGTTTTTTGGTTTAAGGCATAAACCGTGTTAGGAAAAGGGGTATGGATGTAAATAATATCATCAACAACTAACGGGCCACCTTCGTGTCCACGTAAAACACCTGTTGAAAAAGACCAAGCAGGTTGTAAGGTTTTGACATTACCCGCATTAATTTGATCTAACTTACTGTAGCGTGTTCCTGCATAGTCGCCTCCCCATGTTGCCCAGTTTTTTGGACTTTGGCTTAATTTTTCCACACCACTGTTCGCAGATGAAATGGTTGGGACGGCGAGGATTGCAGCAACAGTTGACGCAATTAGTAAGCTTTTTAACGGCTTCTTCATTATATTTTTCTCCTAGTACTCTGTTAATTAGGCAGACATACGAATTATTTTTTTAATTAAGACTAATATTAGTTTTAAAGCTTATTGGACGATTTTTTATAAAAAAAGACCTGAAATTCAGGAATTTTTCCTAATATATCGTTCCAAGATGAGTAAACTGAAGGATTTTGTGCTAAAAGTCAACTTTTAAAAAGCTTTGTGACCAAGGTTTGAGTTAATTTAAGCAGAAACACTAAGCTAATATGATGTTATTTCTATTAAAAAAATCATCTTATGCCTATCCCAGAAATTCTATTGGTGACCTTCGCGCTTTTGTTAGGAGCGATGGTCGCCACAAATTTATGTCGGTATATTGCCTTGCCTTATACGGTGATTTTAGTCATTTTAGGACTCGCACTTCATCATAGCATTCCCTTTTTACCTGCCTTAAAACATCTGCAATCGTTCCATCTAACCCCCGACATTATTCTCTACATTTTTCTGCCCGCTTTAATTTTTGAATCGGCACTTTCGTTGGATGCTCGTGCTTTGCTTAAAAATTTGGCAGCGGTGATGATGCTGGCAATCCCTGGTATGTTGCTATCCGCGTTGTTCGTTGGCTTAAGTTTGGTTTGGTTTCTTAAAATAAATTTAATGGTGGCACTTATTTTTGGCGCCTTAATTTCAGCGACCGATCCTGTGGCTGTAGTGGCGATTTTTAAAGAACTTGGAGTTTCTAAACGCCTGATGGTTTTAGTGGAAGGGGAATCTTTATTAAATGATGCTACCGCGATTGTCTTATTTAATATTATGCTGGGTTTTGTCGCCACAGGTGAGATGTTAAGCGATGATATTTTTCCTGCGGTTAGCCAATTTTTGACGGTTTTTTTTGGGGGGATCTTAGTTGGCGTAGTGGTTGGTTTTAGTCTGAGTGAGTTAATGGTGCGGCTTTATAGAAATGATGACGGCGTGCCTATTATTTTATCGGTCATTATGGCCTATTTCAGCTTCATTATTGCAGAACATTATTTTCACGTTTCAGGGGTTATGGCGGTGCTAACGGCGGCAATTTGCCTTAATACCACCAGTTTTATACGACTGCCTCATCAAACAACAAATATGGTACGCCATAGCTGGGAAGTGGTTGTGTTAGTTTGCAACTCTTTGTTGTTTATCTTAATCGGAATGTCGGTTGATATTGGTATTTTGATGAGTTATTGGGAATTAATCCTAGCAGCAGTGGTGGCGGTGGCACTTGCAAGAGCGATGAGTATCTATTTTTTAACGGCATTAGCGACTTCAATATTTAATCTGCCTAAAATTGGTCTTAATGAACGTCACATCATGTGGTGGGGGGGCTTAAAAGGGGGGTTGGCGATTGCGGTGGTTTTATCAATACCTGATTCATTACCTGAAAAACAACTGTTAATTGGCTTAACACTTGGAGTGGTTTTAGTGAGTTTATTGATGAATGCGTCCACGATTCGGTTGCTGATTCATGGGTTAAAGCTGGATAAATTGACCGATCAAGAAGAAATAGAGCTGGAACAACACACACAAGAAATAAAAACAGCGGTCGATAAGGTGTTGCAAGATTTTTCTAAGAAAGATTTATTGGGTGAAAAGTTACAAGCGTCGGTTGAATTTGCAATTGTGTCTAAATTAAAATCCAAGCCTTTTGTATTGTCACAAAAACAACGTTTAAAACAATTACATTTAGAAATATTACACGCTGAAAAAGAAAAATTAGAGTTTTTACATGAAATAGGGTTGGTCAATAACTATACGTTCATCAGTTTTTTAGAGGTTTTAAAATGCGATTTTGAAAAAAATACCGACAGCTCTCCGCGTTTAAAATCAAAAACCTTTAAAAAGAATTTTTTAAGCCAAATGGAAGTACGAGTTATTGAATTTTTAAGTCGATGTAATTACTCATTAACGTGGCTGATGAAATATCAAAATTTACGCTTTTCCAATCGTATACAACATGATATTGCGGGTATTTTAATGGCGCATGATGCCTTGAAAATTATTAAAGCCAATAAATTTGAGGTGAGCAATAAAAAATTAAAATTAATTAAAAATGTTTATAAACGTCGATTATTACAGCGTCAGCAACGTTTGAAAGAACTAGATGACCTCTACCCTACTTTTTATCAAAGTTATGAGTATTTATTATTTCAGCAAGTTGCGCTAGTTTATGCCCTCATAGAATTGAAATGTGAATTTGGAAATTCAAAAATAAGCCATAAAATTTATACAACCTTACAAAAAAGATTACAGGATGCCTTAAAGCAATTGCCGAAAATTAAAGCGGTGATTTCTTCACGACGTAAACATGAATGGATGAGTAAAACGCCTTTATTTTCAGGGTTGCCTGAAAAAATGCTGGAAACATTAGCTAAAAAAACCGAGTATATTAATTTTTTACCCAGTGATATTATTTTTAATGAGTGTGATCGAGGGCATTCGCTTTATATTTTATTAAATGGGAGTGTGGATGTTTATAAGCGCAGTCCATCAGGAGAGGCGGTTCATCTTGCTACCCTGCATGAAGGTAGTTTTATTGGTGAACACGCCTTATTAATGAATTCACGGCGCTCTGCAACCATTAAAGCGAAAACCTATGTGACTTTTTTACGCTTAACGGCGGCAGAGGTGATTAAGATGTCTAAAATAGCGCCTGAATTAGGGGATCGTTTACGACAATCAGATTTTCAGCGTCAACATGAGTAATCCATTGAAATAAAACCTTAAGGGCGGGGTATTTTTTCACGCAATTTTAAAAACCGTTGATAACGGGCGGGGCTGATTTGCTTTTTTTCAGCAGCATTTCTGATTGCACAGCCTTTATCTTTCACATGGGCACAGTTGTGAAACTGACATTGTTCAATCAACGGTTGAAATTCGCGATAGCCTTGGGCTAATTGAGCCTCATTTAAATCGGCTAAACCAAAAATAGCAACTCCTGGGCTATCAATTAAGTTCCCGCCTTCAGGGAAATGATATAGAGTCGCTGCTGTGGTGGTGTGGCGACCGTGTTTCGTGGTTTCAGAAACGGTATTCGTTTTTAAGTTTTTATCGGGTAATAATGTATTGGTTAATGAGGATTTACCTACACCCGATTGACCTGCAAATAAACTGACTTGGTTTTTGAGTGAGGCTTTTAAGGCGGCTATGCCTGTATTTTTAATTGCACTCACACGATGCAAGTCATAACCTAAGGCTTGATAGTGCGTTAATTCGTCCTCTATGTGGGGTGATGCGGGTAAATCTTGTTTATTAAACACCAGTACGGCATCAATATTACGATTTTCACAAATGGCGAGGTATTGATCAATTAATAAAAAATCGCAATGCGGTTCGTAAGCAAATACCACGTAAATTTGATCAATATTGGCGGCAACAGGGCGAATTTTTGTGCCTCGACTCGGACGGGTTAATAACGAACGTCTGGGTAAAATTTCATCAATTCGACCTTGTTGGTTAACGGTAGCGGTTAATAACACCTTATCTCCAACCACCACAGTGTCCAGTTTTCGTCGTGTTTGGCAAAGGCAAATTTTGCCATCGACTTCAACCGCAATACCTTTGCCTAAATGAGAAATGACTAATCCTTCTACAATGCTCATCAAGAATTCATTTTAGCTTCTAAGTGAGCGATACGAATGGCGGCAGGTGGATGGCTGTAATGAAAGGCGGAATAAAGTGGATCAGGAGTCAGAGTGCTGGCATTTTCTTGATACAGTTTTACTAAGCCGCTGATCATTTTGGTGGCTTTGGCATTGTTTGCGGCAAAATCATCGGCCTCGAATTCAAATTGACGTTGAAAATAAGCGCTAATAGGTTGCATAAAAGGGGTGAAGACAGGAGAGACAAAAATAAACAGAATCAGGGCTGCCGCGTTTGAATACTCGGTAACATAGTCAACGCCTAAGCCTTCAAAAAACCATGTCTGGGTAATTAACCAACCTAAAATTGCAAAACTAATTAAGGTCGTTATGGAATTAGCGACTAACATTTTAATAACGTGTTTGCATTTAAAATGTCCTAATTCATGCGCTAAGACGGCTTCAAGCTCTTCATCGTCTAAGGATTCGATTAAGGTATCAAAAAAGACAATGCGTTTATTTTTACCCATGCCTGTAAAATAGGCGTTGCCATGACCTGAGCGTTTAGAGCCATCCATGATGAAAATTCCTTGGCTATTAAAACCACAGCGTTCTAATAAACCTTGGATGCGTTGTTTTAGAGTGCCATCTTCCATGGGGGTGAATTTATTGAATAAAGGGGCGATAACCGTTGGAAATAGCCAGCTCATCAACAAGGAAAAACTAATTAATAAAGCCCATGCCCACAGCCACCATGTGGAGCCAATGCTGTCCATGATCCATAAAATAACCCAGAGTAATGGCATTCCTATGGCGAAAGTAAGTCCGACCGAAAGCGCTTGGTCTTTAAAAAACTGCGCCAAGGTGCTTTTATTGAAGCCATATTTTTCTTCAATAACAAAGGTCTGGTAATAGCTCATCGGAAGCCCCAAAAGGGTTATGAGGACAAAAATGCTCATAATTGCACTGAGACCTGACATAATCGGAGAAAATCCTGACTCAGCCCACGCTTTGAAAATAAAATCAATGCCACCGCCGAGCGTTAAGATAAGTAAAAAAACAATACCAGTGACACTGTCAAAATCGCCGATGGTGCCTTTTTCTACGGTATAATCCGCCGCTTTTTGGTGTTCTTCTAGGGAGACTTTATTTTTAAAGGCATCAGGAACCTCATCTCGATGCGCTAAGACATAATTTTTTTGTCGGAAAGATAACCAAAACTGAAGACTATAAGAGATGACTAAGGCGATTAAAAAGAGAGTTGTAAAGCTGTTCATGAGCATATATTTAGAAAATTTAACAATTAGGCATACAGATTAGCCAATGCTACAATTTACCGCAACTTTAATCATTTTATGGACACTTCAATGACACAAGATTCGAGCAATCTGATCTGGATAGATTTGGAAATGACAGGGCTTGATGTTGATAATGACCAAATTATTGAAATCGCCACTATTGTCACTGATAAACATCTAAACATCCTTGATCGCGGGCCTATTCTGGCCATTCATCAACCTGATAAAATTTTAAATGCAATGGATGATTGGAATAAAACTCATCATGGTCATTCAGGTTTAATTGATCGAGTAAAAGCCTCTACTATTGCAGCCTCTGAGGCGGAAGCTGAAACCTTGCGGTTTTTAAAACCGTGGGTGGGGGCTAAAAAATCCCCGATGTGTGGGAATAGTATTTGTCAAGATCGGCGTTTTTTACATCGACTGATGCCAAAACTAGAACAGTACTTTCATTACCGAAACCTAGATGTCTCTACATTAAAAGAGTTAGCATTACGCTGGGCGCCTGAGGTTAAAAATAGTTTTGTAAAAGAAGGACTGCATACGGCGGCAGGGGATGTGATTGAATCCATTGACGAATTAAAACATTATAGAGAGCATTTTATGAAATTACCCTAATGGGGTCATTGTTTGCTATTGCAATTGGCGGTGCGGTGGGGGCTGTATTACGGTTTTTAATTTCCACAGGCATCTACAACGGTTTTGGTCGTGATTTTCCGTATGGAACGCTTGCTGTCAATGTGATCGGTGCTTTATTAATGGGGTTATTAACGGCGGCATTAGTCGTCGAAAAAGTTGCCTTGGCATCGGAATATCGTGCGCTATTATTAGTGGGTTTTTTAGGCTCGCTAACCACTTTTTCAACCTTTTCATTAGAGACTGTTTATTTACTTCAACAGGGGCATTTAGCGAAAGCAGGCATTAATGTGAGTCTGAGCCTATTGGCGTGCTTATTAATGGTGTGGGTTGGGTTATTGATTGGTCAGAGTCTTTTTTCTCATGCAAACGGTTTTTTTTATTGGCATGAGTGGTCGATTCCTTATGGCTTGATGATGGTTAATTTACTGGTTTCAGTTTTAATTGGAACGATTATGGCCTTTGTTTTTCAGAAAACAACCTTACTGTTGGAATATCAAGCGGCGATCTTTTTTATCATTGTTGGATTTTTTTTGACGTTTTCAAGTCTGTATCTGTGTTTGTATTTACTTGAAACGGGTTTGAAATTTGAAACGAATAGTCGGCATATTATTCATATTTTACTTATGAATTTTAGTCTTTGCGGCTTATCCATTGGATTAAGCTTTAAGCTACTTTATTCGGGTTAAAAAAACCTGCTAGATTTTTAGGTCATAGCAGGTTGGAGGTATTACGATAATCTAGTCTTTTTTAACTTCTTCAAATTCAGCATCTAAGGCATCATCATCGGCTTTTGGTGCTTCTTCAGCGCCCGCTGGTGCTTCACCACCTGCCGCCGCCGCTTGTTCTGCATACACTTTTTCAGCTAATTTACCCGATAATTCGGTTAAAGCCGTTGTTTTTGTTTCAATGTCATCCTTATCATCGCCTTTAATCGCTTCTTTTAAGGCTTTAATCGCAGAATCAATCGAACCTTTTTCATCGGCATCCACTTTATCGCCTAACTCTTCAACCGATTTTTCCGTGGCATTAATCATCCCTTCGGCGCTGTTACGTGCGGTGACTAATTCGGTAATTTTACGATCTTCATCGGCATGCGCTTCTGCATCTTGTACCATGCGTTCAACTTCTTCATCCGACAAACCACTTGAGGCTTTAATGATAATAGACTGCTCTTTACCTGTGGCTTTATCTTTTGCCGACACATTCAAAATACCATTGGCATC
>JAGLEW010000040.1 GCA_023144875.1 Methylococcales bacterium | reverse complement strand
CCAAAACCAATAGCGCCCCAAATAATTTTGCCATGTCGCTCAATGCCTTTATCCATCATGTCAATACCCCCTATTCCAAGCGGGGGCGTGGTGTTTGCATCGGCTATTAATTCAATAGAAGGGTTGTTTTGCCAATGCTCTGTTTTTAAAAGCTCAACCCCTGCCGCGCCTGTGGCAAAAACAATATTGGCCTGCGCCACCGAACTTCCTCGCGCGTCTATATCAGCCGCCTCTAAAGCCCTTATGTTAACCTCAAACTGTTGTTGTAAATCCGCACAAATTTTCTCAGCTTGAGCAAGTTTTCGGGAAGTAATGCTAACATTTGCACCTTCTTTGGCTAACATCACCGCTACCCGCTGACCCACTGGTCCTGTTCCTGCTAATACCACCGCTTTTTTATTTTTTAATGAGCCGTGGGTAGCAAGTTTTGCCACGCCTGCGGCGGCGGTAGTATTACATCCATTACAGTCCAACATGACGGATACTTTGAAGCCTAAAAAAAACTGTTTTTGTACCGCTTCAAAAATGGCTTTTCCTTCTGAAAGATAACTACCACCCACAAAAATAGCGCTATTTTTTTTATCCTTTGGAGCGCGGGTAAAAATAGCCCCATCAACTAAAGTTGATACATTATCAGGCGTTACATTTGCATAGCCTGTGACATGATCTGCACCACCATCATACGCCACCACCGTATCAAAAACAGCAGGGTACGCATCTGTATCAAATTGAAATAATAATTTTTTCATGATCTTCCTTTACAAGCTATCCGCCAAAGGCTGGAGACAATTTTAAACCGCATTATTGTAACGCATATCCTTAAATGTGCGTGATTTAATCCGCCAAGGAAATTAGCATTGCAATAAGAACATTTTAAAACTGGTAATTTGATTTATTATTGAGTAATCTTAACTCTACAACAACTTTTCAACTCTCAAAAAAGGATATATTTCCATGAAGACCCCTATTGATATTGCAGTGACAGGTGCGGCTGGGCAAATTAGTTATTCACTTTTATTTCGTCTGGCTTCGGGGGAATTTTTAGGCGCAGAACAGCCTATTAATTTACATTTATTGGAAATAACGCCCGCAATGGCGGCATTAAAGGGCGTGGTTATGGAATTGAATGATTGCGCCTATCCTTTGCTCAATAAAATTGTGATGACCGATGCGCCTACTATTGCCTTTAAAAATGTTGATTATGCGTTTTTAGTCGGGGCGCGCCCACGAGGTGCAGGCATGGAGCGTAAGGATTTATTAGAATGTAATGCCGAGATTTTTTCCGTTCAAGGAAAAGCCTTAAGTGATGTTGCTAGCCCCAATGTTAAAGTATTGGTGACAGGAAACCCTGCTAATACGAATGCCTTAATTGCGATTCATAACGCGCCTAATTTAAGCCCTAAAAATTTCACTGCTATGACGATGCTCGACCATAATCGCACTGTTTATCAATTAGCTGAAAAAGGCGGCGTTAAACCACGTGATATTAAAAATGTTATTATCTGGGGCAATCATTCGAACACCCAATACCCTGATATTCATCATGCTAAAATTAAAGGCCACGATGCCCTTTCACTGGTTGAAAAAAGTTGGTTTGTTGAAACCTTAATTCCTGCCATTCAAACACGCGGAGCCACGGTGATTAAAGCTCGTGGACAATCCAGCGCTGCCTC
>JAGLEW010000004.1 GCA_023144875.1 Methylococcales bacterium | reverse complement strand
CCTTCCCAAATTCCCTGCGTGATGATTGGACAAGGGTCTTTTTCAAAGCGCATAAATACTAACACACAAATAAAACGCGCACTTAAGGTTTCCTCAGGTAAATTTCTCACCGCCTCAATTAACTTTAATAAATTATCCTGATCTGTCGCAACCTCACCTGCATAACGCGCCGAAGTGACTCCTGGCTGTCCATTTAACGCATCAACCACTAAGCCAGAATCATCTGCAATCGCGGGTAATTGTGTTTTTAACGCGGCATAACGCGCTTTTAAAATGGCATTCTCAGCAAATGTAGTACCTGTTTCTTCGACCGCCTGAAGATTAAATTCACTTTGAGCAACAATCGAATAATCAGACAACATCGCTTGAAATTCTCTTATTTTTCCTTGATTCCCACTCGCAAGAACAATTTTTTGACCTTTAAACCCCATTATTAGCTTTGCTCCAGTACCTGTAATTGTTTAGCCAGTAAATCTTTAATTCCTATATGCGCCAACTCTAACATAAAATATAACTCTTTTTGTCGAAAAGCATGACCTTCGGCGGTTCCTTGAATTTCAATATAAGCACCTGCCTCATTCATGACCACATTCATATCCGTTTCAGCATTACTATCTTCGGCATAATCCAAATCTAATACAGGAGCGCCTTCATAAATACCCACAGAAACCGCCGCCACTTGACCAATAATAGGATTTTTTTTAATTTTTTTCTTTTTAAGTAGGGTGTTAATCGCTAACGATAAGGCGACAAATCCCCCTGTAATCGCGGCGGTTCGAGTTCCACCGTCGGCTTGCAAAACATCACAATCAATGGTGATGGTATTTTCACCCAAAGCCTTAAGGTTAATCGCCGCTCGTAAAGAACGCCCAATAAGCCGTTGAATTTCAATAGTTCGCCCCCCTTGTTTTCCCCGACTGGCTTCTCGTCCCATTCGATCATTGGTTGATCGTGGTAACATACCATATTCTGCGGTCACCCAGCCTTCCCCTTTTCCCTTTAAAAAACGGGGGACTCTATGCTCAACACTTGCGGTACATAACACACGGGTATCACCGTATTCAACCAGTACCGAGCCCTCTGCATGTTTGGTAAAATGGGGAGTAAATTTAATTTCTCTTAACTGCTCAGGCGTACGTCCACTTGGTCTAATCATAATGACTCTAAAATGAATAAAAAACGATAGTATACCGTTTTATAACAATTAATTTTACCTCTATTCACAAACGAATAACCAACTACTTTACTCTGTAATTGAACCGAACTAAAATAGAACACAGAATTCCTCCCTTTTCGCTTATTTTTTCCAAAAATTATGTCAGAAACGCACACAGAAATAGAAAACCTTATCGGTCAAGAATACAAACAAGGCTTTGTCACAGAACTAGAGGTTGACACCTTTCCTGCAGGCTTAGATGAAGCAGTCATTCGTAAACTTTCTAACGTTAAAGAAGAGCCTGAGTTTATGCTGGAATATCGTTTAAAGGCCTTTCGTCATTGGCAAACTATGAGTGATCCTGATTGGGCGCAATTAAATATTGACCCTATTGATTACCAGTCTATTAGTTATTATTCGGCACCAAAAAAGAAAGAAAAGTTAGGCAGTTTGGATGAAGTGGACCCTGAATTATTGGAAACCTATAAAAAATTAGGCATTCCCTTAGATGAACAAAAACAACTTGCAGGTGTGGCCGTTGATGCCGTCTTTGATAGCGTGTCGGTTGCCACCACTTTTAAAGGAAAATTACACGATGCGGGGGTTATTTTTTGCCCTATATCCGAGGCTATTCGCGAACACCCAGAGTTAATTAAACACTATTTAGGGTCAGTGGTTCCTGATGGCGATAATTTTTTTGCCGCTTTAAATGCCGCTGTCTTTACCGATGGCTCTTTTGTTTACATTCCAAAAGGCGTGCGTTGCCCCATGGAATTATCCACCTACTTTAGAATCAATGCCAGCAATACAGGGCAATTTGAACGTACCTTAATTATTGCCGATGAAGGCTCACATGTTTCCTATTTAGAAGGGTGTTCTGCGCCACAACGAGATGAAAACCAACTTCATGCCGCTGTGGTCGAATTGGTTATTTTAAAAGACGCAGAAATAAAATATTCGACGGTTCAAAACTGGTATCCAGGCGATAAAAATGGCAAAGGGGGGATTTATAATTTTGTCACCAAACGCGCTAATTGTTTAGGTGATAATGCCAAAGTCTCATGGACACAAGTGGAAACAGGCTCGGCAATTACATGGAAATACCCCAGTTGCGTATTGACAGGGGATAACTCTATCGGTGAATTTTATTCGGTAGCACTGACGAATAATTACCAACAAGCTGATACAGGCACAAAAATGATCCATATTGGTAAGAATACCTCCAGCACCATTATTTCCAAAGGTATCTCTGCAGGACGGGCACAAAACACCTACAGAGGCTTGGTTAAAGTCTTAAAAAATGCCGAAAATGCCCGTAATTATACCCAATGTGACTCCCTGTTAGTCGGTGATAAATGTGGCGCGCATACCTTTCCTTATGTGGAAGTTAAACAGCCATCCGCTCAAATTGAACACGAAGCCACTACCTCTAAAATCAGCGAAGATCAATTATTTTTCTGTCAACAACGCGGACTTTCGACCGAAGATGCGGTTTCAATGATCGTCAATGGGTTTTGCAAACAAGTCTTTAAAGAATTACCGATGGAATTTGCGGTCGAAGCACAGGCGTTATTAGGCATCAGTTTGGAAGGCTCTTCCGTAGGTTAAAATGATGCCACAACAAACACACCCTTTTGCAGAGTTTATTAAAATCCTTGGGAAAGGCAAACGCGGTGCGCGTCCTTTAACGCAAGATGAAGCTTATCGTGCCATGAAAATGATTGTGAATCATGAGGTTAAAGCAGAACAACTGGGCGCTTTTTTAATGTTAATGCGAATCAAAGAAGAAACACCTGAAGAATTAGCGGGCTTTGTCTTAGCGGTACGAGAATCATTAAATACGCCTGAAATTACGGTGGATTTAGATTGGTCATCGTATGCAGGAAAACGCCGCCATTTACCGTGGTTTTTGCTGTCGGTTTTAGTATTAGCTGAAAATAATATTAAAATTTTTATGCACGGTGCAAAAGGAACGACGGATGATCGAATTTACACAGAAGATGCGTTAAATACGTTAAACATTTCAGCCGCACGTTCTTTTAAAGAGGTTGAGGCACAATTAGCGCAACAAAATTTTAGCTATTTGCCGTTGCACTATTTATCGCCTGTTTTAAACGACATCATGAATTTACGTTATTTAATGGGATTACGTTCGCCCGTGCATACCTTGGTGCGATTGCTCAACCCATTGAATGCGACTTATACCTTGCAAGGTATTTTTCACCCCAGTTATCGAGATGTTCATCAACATGCTGCCCAATTAATGGGACAAAAAAATATGGCGGTTTTAAAGGGAGAAGGCGGTGAAACCGAAAAAAACCCTGATTCTGAGTGTTTGATAAAAAGTGTTGATAATGGCATTTTAACCGAAGAACTATGGTCGCCCTTATTTTCTCGACGGCATTTGAAGTCGGATTATTTAGACCCTAAACAACTGCTTAATATATGGCAAGGAACAACGCAAGATGAATTTGCTCAAGCCACTATTATAGGTACGATGGCTGTCGCCTTAAAAGTGATGAAAAAGGTTGAAAATCAACAGCAAGCACAGGATGTTGCTCGTTATTATTGGGAAAAAAGAGATAAACAAAAATTTTTATAATACCTAATTAAGTATACACTCATGTACTTAGGTCACAGATACCGAAGAGTTATTTTGCTCTGAATATAAAATACTTTATTCTAGTATCAAATCTTTTTATAAATCTACACCAATGAGAACTTCATGAGTATTAAAACAATCATCTTAGCCGCTGGACAAGGCAGTCGAATGCGTTCAAAACTGCCAAAGGTATTACACCATATTGCAGGAAAATCTTTATTAGAGCATGTCTGTCATACCAGCTTGCAATTAAAAGATAATACTATTTTTGTGGTTTATGGGCATGGGGGTGAACAAGTCAAAGGGCAGTTGCCAATGCTTAAGGTCGGTTGGATAAAGCAAGCAGAACAATTAGGCACGGGACATGCAGTTCAACAAGCAGAATCTGAAATAAACGATGAAGATACGGTGCTAATTTTATATGGCGATGTGCCTTTATTAAAACAAAAAACCATCGAAAATTTATTAACGAATGTTTCTGAAACATCCTTAGCCTTATTAACGGTGACTTTAGAAGATCCAACGGGCTATGGTCGTATTGTTCGGAATGAAAACCAACACGTCATTAAAATTGTTGAGCAAAAAGATGCGAACTTTGAAGAACAAAAAATTTGTGAAGGCAATACAGGTATTTTAGCCACACAAGGTAAAAACCTTAAAAATTGGCTTTCTCGTTTAGGAAATAACAATACACAAAATGAATATTATCTAACCGATGTGATTGAAATGGCAGTGGCGGATGGGATGGAAATTAAAACCAGTCAACCTGATTCGGCGGATGAGGTCTTAGGGATTAATAATCGTCAGCAATTAAGCTATTTAGAACGGGTTTATCAATTAGAAGCCGCGAATAACCTGATGGTGGAAGGCGTTACGTTACGCGACCCAAACCGTTTGGATATTCGAGGAACATTTACCAAGTTAGGGGAAGATATTGAAGTTGATGTCAATGTCATTTTTGAAGGGGATAATAGTATTAGTAGCAATGTTATTATTGGTGCGAACACGTTAATTAGAAATTCTGTTATTGAAGAAAATGTAGAAATTTTACCGAATAGTATTATTGATAATGCCGTGGTAGGAAAAGGCAGTCGTGTGGGGCCTTTTGCACGATTAAGACCTCAAGCAGAATTAGCAGAAGATGTTCATATTGGAAATTTTGTAGAAATCAAGAAATCAAGTATTGCTATGGGCAGTAAAGTGAATCACCTAAGCTATATTGGCGATAGCATAATAGGCGCAGGGGTTAATATTGGCGCAGGGACGATTACTTGTAATTATGATGGGATTAATAAATTTCAAACGGTTATTGAAGACGGGGCTTTTATCGGATCAAATACTCAACTAGTTGCGCCCATTACCGTGGGAAAAAATGCCACAATTGGTGCAGGGTCAACCTTAACTAAAAATGCCGAGGAAAACAAATTAACACTAACTCGCGCCAAACAAACCACCATTCAAAGTTGGCAACGTCCAACTAAAAACTAAGTTCACACTGAAAATAGCCGAGTCATTGCAGGAATAATGACTCGGGTTTTTTGATTATTACGCTTCCAGAACCACGGACGCTTTAATCTTTTTCATGGCATTTTTTTCAAGCTGTCTAATCCGTTCAGCCGATACATTGTAGCGTTTTGCCAATTCATGCAAGGTTGCTTTTTTATCCGATAACCAACGGCTGGATAAAATATCCAAGCTACGCTCATCTAATTGAGATAAAGCCTCACTTAACAAACCTTCTTTATAATTTTTCCAGTCCGATTTTTCAATCAATAGTGCAGGATCGGATTCATCCTCCACTAAATAGCCAGAAGGGGCGCTGTAACTATCCTCATTACTCCCTGCATCAACAGGCATATCAAAGGCCATATCGCGACCATCAATGCGTTTTTCCATCTCATAAACACATTTAAGATCCACATTTAAATTTTCAGCAATCGCTTCTGCATCGGCTTTTGACAACCAACCCAAGCCTTTTTTAGACTTACGCAGATTAAAAAATAATTTACGCTGGGCTTTAGTCGTCGCAATTTTAACCACACGCCAATTTTTAATGACATACTCATGAATTTCAGCTCGAATCCAGTGGACTGCAAACGAAACTAAACGCACACCAACATCGGGATTGAAACGTTTAACCGCCTTCATTAAACCAATATTTCCCTCTTGAATAATATCAGGCAGAGGCAAACCATAGCCGTTATAACCACGCGCCACATGAGCCACAAAGCGTAAATTTGACATGATAAGTTTTCGAGCGGCTTCTAAATCGCCCTCATCACGATAACGAACGGCCAGTTCATGTTCTTGCTCTGGCGTTAGTTTTGGCATTTGCCCGACAATATTCAGGTAATTGTCAAATGTTCCAACAGACAAGTTACTCGGTAAGACTAATCCAAGACTCATGGGTGACACCTCCTTAATTTAATTACCCTAATTTTAGCATCCTCCTATATGGACTGCTAATAAATATTTTTAAAATTGAGACATAGTTGTTTTTATGAGTGATAATGAAGGGTTATTTTAAAATCACATTAACCAAAATTAAGGAAACATTTTCATGAATGCAATGGGCTTATTGTCATCACTCCTAAGTAACAAACAAGGCGCGTCCTCCATAGAACAAATTGCTAGCTCGTTTTTAAGTGGTGGTAATCAAAGCAATAGCAGTAGTAATCTTGGCAAAGGCAGTATTTTACTAACACTAGGAACGCTCGCTTTTAAAGCCTATCAAGAACATCAAAAAAGCACGAGCAACAATACAAATAACGCACAACCTGATGCGATCACTCAACTGTTATCAGGCATGAGAGAACCTGAAAATGAAGCCGAAGAACAAGCGGTTGAAGAAGTGGTTTTTTTAATGTTAAAAGCCATGATTAACGCCGCAAAATCTGATGGGGCTGTTGATGACGAAGAAATGGAAAAAATAACAGGAAAAGCCAAAGAAGACGGCATGAGTGATGAAGAACAACATTTTATTATGGAAGAAATCAATAAACCAATGGATACCGAGGCTTTAGTCGCGGCAGTTTCCAGTCCACAAATTGCCGCACAAGTTTATAGCGTTTCCCTAATGGCAATTGATAATGATACGGCGGCTGAAGCGGCCTACTTGAAAGACCTCGCTGAAAAACTCAACTTAGATGATGATATTGTGGCTAATTTAGAATCTGCAATTGGCGGCTAAAATTTTTATACGCCAGTCAAACCTGTAATTTATTAACAATATGCAATCATCATTTATTGGTAGAGACTCTCACTCGCAGATATTGATAACCTGATTAAAGCCCAGCAAGGCGCTGTATTTTCGGTGGTCAGTACGTCGGGCATGGGGAAAAGTACCTTATTGCGAAAAGTTTTGGAATCTTATCCTAAAAAGGGTCAGGTTTTTATTGATATAAATAATTTGCCGCCTTTAAAAACGGCGGTTGAGTTTTTATATTATTTTGCTGAACACGCCGAAGGCTTAAAAGAAACTCAAAAAGCGTTACAAAAATTAACGGAGACTTACCAATCAACCCGCGATTTAATTTCACCTTATGAAGAGATTTTAAAAGACACGGTGCAAATGGGGGTTGAAGAGCATGAAGATGAATTGGATTAACCGTTGATGAAAAAAGTAAATTTACGTCAACTGTAAAAACGCTATGGCAACTTGGTGGGATTTATTCAAAAAAGAATACTGAAAAAGAAAAATCTAAATTAGGCGACCCCGAGCTGTATTTATTAAATGCAATTAAACAAGATTGTGTGAAACAGCCGTTAATTTTTATAGATACTTATGAACGTTTGCAAGCGGCGCAGGAATTAAGACAACAAAAAATAGCCACGATGTATGCTGGATTAAATGAGCGTTTAACCTCGGTTAAAACCGAATTAAGTTTGCAAGATTGGCTGGAGCGTTTTTTAGAATTTTGTCAGCAACAAGGGGCGTTGATTTTGATTGCAGGACGAAAGGTTGGCTCTTGGCAACATCACGCGCAAGATTTAGAGCGTTTAAAGGATGAGGACATTTTAAATTTAATCGGTAAGAGTGCTTATCCAAACTTGCAAGCGTTATTAGATGAGGGGGAAGCGCAAGAACAAGCGTTAGCGTTATTAAAGCAGTTATCGTTTGGTGGTATTCCTTTATGGTTGCAATTGGCGTTAAATTTTATCAATTTGGAATTAAGGGAGGGGCAAACGATTAGCGGATTAGCCCGTAGTCAAAATGTGGCGGATTTATTTGCTCAACCGTTGGATGAACATGAATTAAATTCGCTGAATGTTGATAAAGCCAGTTGTAAGTTGGCGTTATTTAATCGGGTAATGCAACATAATTTAGAGTTGGCGGATGATGCGTGGAAAATGGCGTTACCGCGTTATTTGGATGATGAGATTTTGACGATTTTATTTACCGAGCAAGCGCAGGTCATCAAAGAAGCCTTTGTGAATGCAGGATTATTGCCCTCGGTACGTTGGACGGATAAGACTACGGTGCGTTTGCATGAAGAAGTCAGGGATTTATTATTGGCTTATGCGCGCTATAAACAGCATTTAGAATCTGAGAATACCAAACAATATCATCATCAAATCGTGGCGTTATTTACCCAGCGTTATCAAACACAGCAACAGATTTCATTTTTATTGGAACAACTTTATCATCAAGCAATGTCCGAAGAAACGATTAATTTAGACTCGGTTAAAGACCCTGATATTTTGTTTGAGATGGCAATTGATTTAGAAAACGAAAATCAAAATAGTAAAAAATTCAGATCTATTTAAAAATCCTTGAGATTCAAGAAGACTATAAAAGTGCTTGGAGTAATTTAGGTTTTGCTTTAACTAAACAAGGCAAACTGGAGCAAGCGGTCGCCGCCCATCAAAAACAACTTGAGATTTGTCCGCAACATGAAAGTGCTTGGTATAATTTAGGTAATACTTATTGGAAACAAGGGGAACTTAAACAAGCACAAGATGCGCTTGCACAGGTGTTAAAATTTAATCCTAATCATTTATGGGTTTTAAGCAATGATGCTGAATTGGCATTAATACAACAAGATAGTGTTCGATGCCAACAACGTATTGCACAGGCTTTAACCTTAGTTGATAATAAAAATCAAATATTTGCTATCTTACCTTTTTTAGCATGGATAGCTGAACCTGAAAGTAGTTATCAACCCATTTTAGAGGCGATAGAAAATTTAGAGAACGATGTTAAAGTTGGATGGGGTTTTAGTACGCTTGAACCTACTATTATCCGTTTAACCGCCGAGTAATAAATAATCGCCCATCAATTTATTGGCTATTTTCAAGGCGAAAATGAAGCACCAAAATGACCTTGGTTTTTAGGTTTAACTGCTTTTTTTAAATGCTAATAGGGAATTAATACGCCCTGTAGACAACAAAAAATATCATGGTTCTCGTGTATAAAAATCTTAATCACGTTACAAGCCATTTTCTGTTAAATACTATGAATCATATTCTTAAATTACTTCGACCGCATCAATACATTAAAAATATATTTATTTTCTTACCGCTCTTTTTTGCAGGGCAAATCATCAATATAGAGCTTTTAAAACTCTCATTAATTGGCTTTATCGCTTTTTCTCTGTCAGCAAGTGCGACTTATATCTTGAATAATTACCATGATATTAATAAAGACCGACAACATCCCAGAAAAAAAACCGACCATTAGCATCGGGTAAGGTATCAAAAAAATTAGCCTTATTACTAATGAGCATACTGTTTATGATAGGGCCATTCATTAATGGCTCTATTTTCATGGCAAGGGGTGAGTATTTTAAGCTACTATATTTGGTGGTGTTTTAATTCAGTACGCTGGTAACTATCATATTTTTAATGGTTCTACGATAGATTAATGGTTTAATTATAATTGGATTCACCGGAATTTTTTATTTTTTGGTTTTCTTTTTTTTAGTTTAAGGGATTTAAAATAAGTTTTATATATTTTAGGCAGAGTTTATTTTTAGCACTATAGTAATACATCATTTTCCTTAATAAATTAATCAGGTAATTTTATGTTGATGAGTAATATTGAAATAATTCCAAATAAAACAATTGTGACTGGCTTTGGTGTGGTGTCTGGTAGTACGGTTCGGGCAAAACACGCAGGACGTGACATTATGGCTGGGTTGAAAAATATTTTTGGGGGCGAATTAAAAGGCTATACCGAATTATTAGAAGAATCACGAGAAGAAGCCATTAAAAGAATGGTCTCACAAGCTGAACAAATGGGGGCAAATGCGATCGTAAATGTACGTTTTTCAACCTCATCGGTGGCGGCGGGTGCGGCTGAAATTTATGTGTATGGTACAGCGGTTACTGTGGAGTAAATGTCATGGGACAGTTTGTTTTATTTTTAATATTGATGACGTTAGGCTATCTTTTTGGACATTATGCCGAAAAAAAACACTATAAGTCGATCAATAAACGTGAAAAAGAGTTATTAAAACTCCCTGTTATTTCATGTAAAAACCCTATTGGAAATAAGTCTATTTCGCATGTCAAATTATCTTATGGCAATGTTGTTATTTCGGTGGATTATTTCAAACGCATCTTAGCCTCCTTGTATAATTTTTTTGGTGGTAATATTCGTTCTTACGAAACCCTATTAGACCGTGCGAGGCGTGAGGCAATATTACGGTTAAAAGAGTCCGTCACCGATGCCGATCAAATTATTAATTTACGCATCGAAACCTCATCCATTTACAAGGGCAAAGGTAACTCCATCGGTTCAGTTGAAGTCTTAGCGTATGGAACGGCGGTTTATTTTGAAAAAAGGAACCAAAATAGATGAAATACACCCCGTCATTGCCTGAAAAAAATGATAACATTTCGGATCACCGACATCCTTTGGTACAACTTTTCATTTTATTAGTGTCATTAGGCGGGATTTTTTTACTGGTATTTTGGCTATTAGTTTTTTTTGTAGATATGGCCGTAAAGTCCATCTCAATGGAAAATGAGGCAAAAATATATACACAAATTGGAGAGTTATGGGATTACGAATTCCCTGCTGACCCGATTAAACCTGAATTAAAAACCTTGGTCGATCAGCTCATCGCCTGTACGGATATACCTTATCCAATTACCACTCGTATCATTGATGATGACGATGTAAATGCCTTAGCGTTACCAGGAGGTAATATTTTATTATTTGCAGGTTTACTTGATAGTGTGCGTTCTGAAAATGGGTTAGCATTTGTCATCGCGCATGAGTTAGGGCATTTTATTCATCAAGATCATTTACGAGGCATGGGGCGTGGCGCTGTTTTAATGGCATTATCCATCGCCTTTACAGGTGCTGACTCCAATATATCTAAATTTTTAACCCCAACCAGCCAGTTTGCACAAGCACAACATTCTCAAAAAGCCGAATCATTAGCTGATCAAACCGCTTTAAAAATTTTAAATTGCCATTATGGGCATATAGGTGGTGCAACCGAATTTTTTGACTGGGTAAAAAATATGCCAAAAGGTTCATTACAAAAACTTGAAAAGGTTTCTCATTATTTTTCAAGCCACCCTCAAGTTGAAAAACGAATCAACGCGTTGCATCACTTTTCCAATACTCATAATTTTATAATGGGTGAGGTTCGTCGTTTAGCAAAAGAAACCCAAGACTAATTTTTTATATTATGTGTCAGGCGTACCATCAAGAAAGGATTTTATAATCGCAATAATTTTTTGACCATTCCCAACGTTGTATAAATAACTGTCTATTGGGGCGGTAGTATGACCTATCGGGACTTGACAATTATAAGCCATCTTTATTTCCGATTATATTAATTAAAAAACAGTGTGTTTTACCGTTTCATTGAAGCCACGGGTTTAAAAAGGCTCATTCGATAAAAAAGTAAGTTTAATATTTCAAATAATTTTTGTAATTCAGAAATTGCGGATATTTGACGAGGATCTTTGGTAAAAATTCCACCTTTTAAACAGCCAAACTCCCACACTTTACCCGTGGTGACCATGCTGTAACAGATTTCTGTCCCTTGCAGGGATGAGGCAACCATTTCAGCGAATGCTTGCGCCCAGCCTTCTTCAAACTTTTCTTGTTTGGCTTCTATAACGCACAGCGCGGGTTTATCCATGTCGCCATATCTTGTTTTTGGTGCAATCAAATAATCAGGTTCACCCACCAGCCCTTTTTCAGCATCAATATTATAGGCAACATGAGACCAGACCTCTAAATTATCATAATTTTTTGAGACTATATCCAAAATAGGTCGAATAATGGTTTCACAAATGGTGGTTTCATTAATAAAGTTTCTGGATGACATTAATTTTTCTTGTAAATCAGAAAAATAGAGTTCGGTAACCGTCATTGCTCTTTGTTCAATAAACAAACCATCTTCAACGCTAATATTAAATTTTCTAGCAACTTCTGCAATCGACCTAAATTGACCAAATGGCATAACCCCACCTTACCCTCTTAAATTTTTAAACTGTAAAAATAATGCTACTAAGATATTACTTCTTGATAATTTTTTTGCGCGAATGGTTTAAAGAAATTTTTAAAGGGTGGGGAAAAACTCAAGGTAATGGGAATGGAATAAAAGCAATACATCGCCGCCGCCTCACCTGTGGAGACATTGAACAGCCATTGCGGTAAAAAGAGGGTCATGATTGCCATGCCCAAATGATAACTGGCTATTCGGGTATTATCTTTCCATAAAAACCCGCTTAGTGCGAGGGCAAATAAGGAGCCGTGTGTGACTAATAAGCCATAAGCACTGGTGATATGATAACCAATATGGTATTCCCCCATAAATAAACAAGCGACCATATTTCCAATAAAATTGGGGGCAACATCAAGTAATTGCCAGTCTTTGGGTAAAAAACTGAATAATAGAAAAAAACTGCTAAGGGTTACGCCCATTTGAGTGGCACGTTTTAAGGCGTTGGCATCAGAGGAATAGGTTGCCAATGCAGGCATAATCGCAAAGGCTTGCAAGCTGATATGGTAGGTGGATAATTCACTCAGCAACAGATTGGTGCCAAAGCCACATTGATCGGCGACTGGATAAGCAAAATATTGAATTAATTCCATCAGGGAAAAATGAAAAATTGCGTAAGCGCGTGCCAGTCTAACCCAAAAAGGTTCGGTTTTATCTAAGAAGGTCACACTGCTGGCAATCAGACCGATGAGTCCAAATCCCAATGACATATTTGCACTAAAACACATAAATTCCTTACCCTTCTTATTGATGAATAAAAAACAGCTCAGTTTAATATATTTAAGTGTTTTTAGCTAATATCTTATCAAGGTGATTGGCAAATGTTTGTCGGTCGTGTGGGCTAAAAGGTGCTTGCCCTCCTGTATCAATTCCACTACTTCGAAGTGTATCCATAAAGTTTCGCATCGTGAGTCGAGCCTCTATGTCATTTTTAGTATAAAGTTCTCCCCGAAAACTTAAGCCGATGGCCTCTTTTTCAATCACTTCTGCCGCCAGAGGAATATCACTGGTAATCACCAAGTCTCCCGCCTCAACCCGTTGAACAATTTCATTATCCGCCACATCAAATCCTCGCCCAACTTGAATAAATCGAATGCTCGAAATGGGTGGTGTTTGGATAAATTGATTCGCCACTAAGGTTGTTATAACTTTAGTACGTTTTGACGCTTTAAATAATATTTCTTTGATAACCACAGGACAGGCATCGGCATCGACCCATATTTTCATTTTTATTTCCTCTTTTTATTAGTAGGCTCGCGCACAAATCCATAAATCAATACGATCCACCCCTGCTTTTTTTAATACCGATGCTATTTCGCGCACGGTTGATCCCGTTGTCATCACATCATCTAAAAGTGCAATATGTGTGTAAGCGCTCTTTTTAGTGACTGAAAAAGCCCCTTTCACATTTTTATGGCGCGCTTTAATGCTTAATCCCACCTGATGAGCCGTATCTTTATGACGAATGCACCAGTGAGTATCAACGGGAATGGTTAACTGTTTCCCAATAGTTTTGGCAATTTCAAAACTTTGATTAAAACCCCGTTGTCGATAGCGTTTTTTATGCAGTGGCACAGGAATAATACACTGCGGTAAGGGCGTACGCTTGAATGATTGCGTAAATAATTGCCCTAATAATCGTGCATTTTTATATTGGTGATTAAATTTAAGCTCCGAAATTAATAATCGCATAATATCGTGATAAATAAAAGGGGCGTATGTCTGCTGAAAATCAGGCGGTGTCGTTTGGCATTTTCCACATAAAATTTTAGGCGATGTGGCGACTGTCATTGGCATCGCACATTGATAGCAGCACGTTTTATTTTTGACTAAACGTTCAAAACAACAGGGGCAAATATCAATACCTGTTAATCCTCGTTCATCACATAAAATGCAGCATGATGGCCATTGAAGGATAAATTTTGATCGCATTAATAAAGTTAGGTTTTATGACGAATAATGAGGGGGCAAAATAAAAAACCCAGAATAATGCCGCTGGTAACCACTTGCGCTAAAATTTTTAAGGTTGTGGTCTCAGCCATTATTAAACAACCAAAGGTTAAGGCGCTCGTTAGCATTGAAGCCGTCATCGCCTGATAGGTTAAATGAATATTTTTACCTCTATTTTCTTGAAAGAAAATACCGTAATCGACGCAAATGGCAATCACCAATAAAAAACCGACCAGATGCAAAAAGCTAATGGAAACTCCTTGTAATGCCCACAGTCCTAAAATAATTAAGGCGGATAAGCAAGCAGGGGCAAGTGTTATCAACGCTTTTTTAAGGCTTTTATAACGAAAAATTAATAATAACGCAATGATACTTAATCCCGCTAATAACATTAATTGCGCCCGTTGTTGATATTTAATTGCCATGTTGTTAAGCATGTCGCGCTGACTAAAATAATGCGCTTCATCATTGCTTAAAAATAATTTTTCTAATACCGTAGTATTGTGTTCACCCAGCCAAATCATCAAAAAAAACTGTTGTTTATGCTGAATAATTTGATGTTTGAGTAAGCGCTTTAAAGGGGTTTTTAATAAATGATCCAAGCTTAATGAATCGGTTTGAGAATAATTTAATCTGCCAAGTCTATCCACGGATAAACCTTGTGATTTTAAAGCGCTTTGCCATTGCTTCAACGTTTCTTCTGTGAACGCCTTATGAAAAAGGTAGCTATTGAGTTGTTGTTGTTGTTTGGATAATAGCCACGGGTATAATCCAAAATAATCGGTTAAATGGTGTTGTTGTTTTAACTGATCCAGTTGCAGATAAACCTGCTCACTGCGTTGTAATACTTGTTCTAATGAGATGCCTTTCACCATAATAAAACGCCCAGGTTCAATGCTAATCATGCGATCACGAATTTTTTTATCAGTGGCTTTTAACGCATTAAGTTCGGGCGTGAGTTCTTGTAAATCTTGCATCCATGTCAGGCGATCCAGTAAATAAAGACTGCCGAAACTAACTAGAATTAATAGTATTAACAGGGGTTTATGCCATCGTTGACACGCAATAAGCCAAAGAGTGGCTAGTTTAAACTGAACCGATTTTAGTTCAATACCATTTATTAAATAGGGCAATAAGTAACGCGTTAATACCAAAGAAACTAAAATTCCTGTACTGGTATAAACCGCGACTTGTTGAAACCCAGGATAACCCGACAGTCCCAACGCAAAATAACCAATTAACGTGGTAATAGCGCCCAACAATAACGACGGAAAGATTTTTTTTAAGATACTGAGGCGTTTTTTAAGGCTAAACGCTTGCCCATGAACCAGTGCGTGAATGGGGTAATCAATACAAATACCAACCAGGGTTGTGCCAATTGCAATGGTCATCCCATGTACAAATCCAAAAATAAGCTGTGTCATTAGTAAAGCGCAACAAATAACCGCTATTAATAAGGATGCTATCCAAAATAACACTTTAAATGATCGAAACAGTATAAAAAATAATACGGTTAAAGCGATAGATGACAGAATGCTAATCAAGGTTATTTCATTTTGCATCCGCTTTTGAATACTGACGGAAAAAACAGGCACGCCCGTCATTTCTAACACTAGAGATTCATTGTTATTTTTTTTATGTTGATTAAAAATAGCTTGAATGTGTTCTTGTACACTCAATTGATGATTAAAATCAGTACCTGAATTTTTTGTTTCTAAAATTAAGCTTTGATAGTGTTGATTTTGCTTGAAGCGATGATTAAATTGCTTAGATAAATTCTTAAAGCCTGTTAATGACAATAACAACGGGTCGTATTTGAGAATTTTTTTAATGAATCCGCTTTGTGGCGATAATAAACCCATCTTTAATCCTTCGGCGCGGCGTTGTAAATTTTCAGGGGTAAAAATTAACGGCAAATCATGTTGAGGATCACGGCTATATAGCTGTGTTCCATAATGTCTATAAATTGAGCTGACACTGGTGATGATTCCCTGTGTCTCATTACTGATCCAAACATCATTTACGCCCTCTATCCTTTTAAAATCATGGGTTAATGCATCAATGAATTGTTTATTAGGAATAGTTTTCGGTGAACCTATGGAGAGGATATAGCGTTTGGATAGCGTTCCTGATTGAATTTCATTTGCTAGCCCTTGCTCTTCGGCTTTATCACCGACCATAAAAAAAGTGCTAATGTCTGTTTTAAAATCAAGATTAAATGCGGTAAAAACACACAGGAAAGGTAAAAATAGAAAAAAATACAGCGCCTTAAATTTTGGCATTTAAGGTTGGTCTTTTAAAACCGTTAGTATTTTTTGAATGGTTTGTTCAACGGCTTTTCCCTGCGCTTGTAAGCGTAAACGAAATTCACTGCGGTCGCCATCGCCTTCAATAATAATCAATGAATTTGCTGTTTGTAATATTTGACCTTGCATAATGACCTTAAGGGCTTGTAAGTCATCTTCGATGTCATCGTCTTTTTGAGTTAATTCAATCGTCCATAGCTGCGCAGTGGTCTTAAAATTAAGTAAATATTTTTTCTTTAATGCCTGAATATTACCACTCATCAAACCTTTTAATACTTCAATGGAAGCCATCATAGGCAGATCAGCCTTTGTTGTGGTGTGATACCGTTGTTTATCAACTAAGTTATAATAATAAAGCTGGTCTTTCTCTATGCCCATCAATATCTTGCTTGGATTTTCTTGGACTTTTAATAAAATTTTTGACGGCGTTGAGTATAAAATACCGTGGCTTTTTTTATCTTCAGAAAAAAAACCCATGCTACGCTTTTCATGATAGGTAATAGCTATCGCTTGTTTTGGCTTCATCCTTTGTAAAACCGCTTCCAGTGATTCTTGTGCAAAACCAATTGAAGCCTTGATACAAAAAAAGAAAACCAAAACAAGGCGAATAAGATTCATTAAGCGGCATCAATTCCATAACGACTGCAAACCGCGCCTAAGCCCCCTGCAAAACCTTGACCTACGGCTGAAAAGCGCCATTCATTATTTTTTTTGTAAATTTCACCAAAAATCATGGCGGTTTCAACCGAATAATCTTCTGTGAGATCAAAGCGTACAATTTCTTGTTGCGTTTCATCATTCACAATACGGATAAACGCATTCTCAATTTGTCCAAAATTTTGATTTTTACCAGTGGCATCATGGATTGTAACCACCATCGCAATTTTTTCAATATCCGCTTTCTGATCAAGTAAGGTTAGGTCTAATTTGATAATTTCATCATCTCCATCCCCTGTTCCTGTTAAATTATCACCCATATGTTCAACCGCATTATCCGCGCCCTTGAGGTTGTTATAAAAAATAAAGTCCGCATCATTTCGAACCTTGCCTGACGCGTTAAGAATAAATGCCGAGGCATCTAAATCATACGTTACACCATCTGTTTGACGCTCGTCCCAGCCTAAGCCTACTTGAATCTTTTTTAAGCCTGGGTTTTCTTTTGAAAGTGACAGTCTGCCACCTTTATTTAATGATACGCTCATATAAATTCCTTTGTTAACGTTAATTGTAATATTTTAATAATAGACCCTAAATAAACGCTGTATTTGATCAAATTCATGTGAATAAGCATTTACTGCGTCAGAATCTGCCGCAATAACGATTAAGTCATGCGAAAACACCGAGGTGTTATACCAGTTAAAACTGCCTTCAATAACAATAGCCTCATCAATGATACAATATTTAGAATGAATCGGGGAATATGGCACAGGGTGATCGTCTTTACCATAAACTAAGCCTGTGCGAACCCCTTCCGATTTCAAACGTTCAATAACAGGCAGTAAGGGGCGATTTAATTCCTCTTCCATACTGCGCTCAACCCCAATTTTACCCTGTCTCGCAAGGTGACCATTGAATAAAATATGCACCTCAACGCCTCGGTGTTTTGCATTGATTAACGCACAAATCACACTGTCGTTATGATTACCTAATAATTCACCAATTAAAAATAAACTGATTTTTATAGATGTTTTTGCCCGATGAATTTCAGCTAAAATAGCGTGATGAGGTAAATAATTTTCGCCATTTTGCATCGTATGACGACCAAAAGTATAGAGTAAATTAAACCGACTAAAAGGGTCAACCCCATAAGATTGAATGACACCGCCCCGTTGGCTTTGAAAAATATTATCCAATAATCGGCACACACCTTGTGAATGAAAAGTCATCCCTGACTCCCAATTTGCCCACCAACGATCAAAGGTGATATTAAACGAGCCTAAAATACAATCTTCATCATTAAAAATGATAAATTTGGTGTGCATATCAGGTTCAACTTCAATCAATTCATGATCAGGACTGCAAACCACGCCAATAAGTTCAACCCCTCCTCGTTTTAAATGGGCATAATTATCGCTATTCGTGAGCGTCATTTTTCGCCAATCAACAATACACTGAACCCATACCCCTTGTTCACTGGCATGAATTAAATGGTTAATAAAGTCCGCATCATCAATACAATCCACACTGACTTTTATCGTGCAAAGCCGATCAGGATCATCTTTTTTACACTGCATGATTTTATCAATCAAATGGTGAATATAATTTTTAGGGTGATAAGGATGATCGGGCTGACCTTTGGTGAATTTGGGCACCAATGCTAACGATTCAAAGTGATCGTTAATCCAGTCGACATCTTGTTGCAGTTGATGAGGCTCTAACTCATAGGTTCGATAGTTGTTTTCAGTCGAATGCAAATCGGTTATTTCTCGATAATAATGGCAGTCAGAATTACCGTGTAATTGTGGCCAATCCATGAAAATATAATCCTTTTCAGAATAAAAGGATTGTTCGTCTTTATGAATGATATAAGAAAATTTAACGCAATCAATATGACCAAATGAATTAGAAAAAGGATGTAAATAAAAATCCCGCGTTTTACGTTTATGCTGATTCCATTCCACATCATAGGCATCAGTATCAACAATATAGGTTTCACAAATATTGTGTTTTCGATACACCTTAAGCACGACTTTTAGGTTAATTTGATCGCCGTGAAATAATTCAAAATCTATTTTTCCCCATCGTAGAAAAAATTTATGATTAAAATCATTGACCCTCGCAAATGAGCCACCAAGTTCGCCTTCAAGAGGTTTTGCATAATCTTCTGCTATTGGCATATCGTTACCTTTAATTTTTATTTTTGGAGTTTAACGCGGCTCAAAAGTCATCAAATACCCACAATGATCAGAAACACGCCCATAATCTTGATCGGTAAAAAGCACTCTTGCTGATGTAACGTGTAATTCACTGTTTTTACGCATAAAAATATAATCAATTCGATAATCATCGGCTAATAAATCTTGCCAATGAGCATCATGAACTTTAAATATTTTTTCAAAGACACCTTGTTTATTAATGGCTAAAAATTGATCCTCATATTGATTGGTATCCACCACTAATTTATAGCCCTCTGTCCCTGCGGTAATATTAAAATCACCGCACAACAACGTGGCGCTAATAGCACTCGTATGGTTTTTTTCAGCCCACTGATGTAAATGAGAAAACTGTTGCTCAAAACCATCTTCCAGCCAACTTAAATGCGCTGAAAAAACATTAATTTTTCCCACAAAAGGCACTGATACTTGTGCTGAAATCACTTTTCTCGCATGAATATTATAAATATCATCACTGTCAGAAACATAATGTGCCTCATGATTTGACAAAGGATAGCGACTTAAAATAGCCACGCCTTCACGGTATTTATCAAACCCTAAATGCGACCAGTCGCTGTGAAGATAAAAAGGCTGGGTCAAACGGTCATTAATAATCTTAGCCGCATTGGACTCCCAATCGCCTTGTCCATCACGCCAATATTCGGCCACTTCTTGTAAACAGACAACATCAATTGCTAATGCATCAATCGTATTAGCAATTTTGGTGAATTTTTCATCCTGATTTTCTTCTTGATAACAATGCAAGTTTAAAATTAACACCTTTAACCGCTCTCGTTGAAAGCGATAATTTTGCTCGGCATTATTTTCCCAAAGCGATTGCGCTGTATTTTCCCCTTGGATACTGTATTCTAATTTAAACCAATCTTCTTGACCTTTCAGCTCCGCCGTCCATAAATGAACCCCATATTGATTCGGGTTTCGGGCATTACTTCGAGCCGTTTCATCCCAATAATTATTGACAAATTGACAAGGGGTTTCATGCAAGGTTTTCCATTGGTCAGTCGTCCAATGAATGGTTACCTTGTCGGCATTAAAT
>JAGLEW010000039.1 GCA_023144875.1 Methylococcales bacterium | reverse complement strand
ACGCAACCATCGCTCTTGCAGAAGAAGTAGCGCCACATGTCGATATTTTTGAAATTGGAACCCCTTGCATTAAACATAACGGCATCAAATTAGTTGAAGAACTAAAATCTAGATTTCCAGACCAATTGCTTTTAGTTGATCTTAAAACAATGGATGCTGGTGAGTACGAAGCGACGCCTTTTTATGCGGCAGGTGCTGATATTTGTACCGTTTTAGGTGTTTCAGGTGCCGCAACGTGTGCAGGCGTTATTAAAGCAAGCAATGCAAACGGTGCTGAAACTCAAATTGATTTAATCAATGTAGCAGACAAAGAAGCCTGTGCAAGAGAAATGGTTGAAGCGGGTGCTCAAATTATGGGCATTCATACAGGCCTTGATGCACAAGCAGCAGGGGACACTCCTTTCAATGACTTGAATTTAATTGCAGGCCTTGATTTAGGCGTTCGTATTTCAGTTGCAGGTGGTATTAACCAATCAACAGTGCAAGATGTTGTTCGTGCAGGTGCTGACATTATTGTAGTTGGTGCTGCTATCTATGGCGCACCTTCTCCAGCTGAATCAGCTCGTGAAATTCGTGAATTAGTCGACGCAGCATAATACGGAGTATGGCTATGTGGCAACAAGAAAATCAACGTTTAATCATTAGTAAAATTTCAGAAATTCTTGATGCAACTGAAGAGACATACGCCGAAGAAATGACAGCCATGTTTGATGGTGCTAAGCGTATATTCATTTCAGGGGCCGGACGTTCAAAACTCGTCGGAAATTTTCTGGGTATGCGTTTAATGCACAGTGGTTACGATGTTAGCATGGTGGGTGAAATTGTCACTCCAAGTATTAAAAATGGTGATTTATTAATCATCATTTCAGGGTCTGGTGAAACAGAGCAACTAATTGCTTTTACCAATAAAGCAAAAAGTGTAGGTGCTAAAATCGTACTGATTTGTTCAAAATCCAAATCAACCATAGGTGATATGGCAGATGGTGTTTTTCAAATTGGTAAAAATGATTCCTATGCAACAGTTAAAGGAATGCCAATGGGAACGGTCTTTGAACTTTCTACATTGTGCTTTTTAGAATCGGTTGTTTCACATTTGATTTGGGAAAAAGAAATCCCCGAAGAAAAAATGAGAGAGAGACACGCTAACATGGAATAAGTTCTTTAAAAAACGGGTGGTTTTTAACTACTCGTTTTTTTTGATATATCGGAAAAAATAAATAAGAGACAAATGACTGCGAGTCAAATTAAAACAGTCTTTGCCATCATAAAATAAATTAGTAGGAGAAAAATATGGCTTCACGCAGACATTTAGCGAACGCAATACGCGCTTTAACTATGGACGCAGTTCAAAAAGCGAAATCTGGACATCCAGGTGCGCCAATGGGCATGGCAGATATTGCCGAAGTATTATGGAATGATCATTTAAAACATAACCCAACCAGTCCTACATGGGCGGATAGAGATCGTTTTGTATTATCAAACGGTCATGGTTCAATGTTAATTTATTCACTATTGCATTTGTCAGGTTATGACTTAGCAATGGATCAATTGTCTTCTTTTCGCCAATTACATTCACAATGTGCAGGTCATCCTGAATACGGCTATGCACCTGGCATTGAAACCACCACAGGCCCTCTAGGGCAAGGTATTACGAATGCTGTAGGTTTTGCAATGGCAGAAAAAGTCCTTGCAGACCAGTTCAATAAACCAAATCATAAAATCGTTGATCATAATACTTATGTATTTATGGGCGATGGTTGCTTGATGGAAGGTGTTTCTCATGAAGCGTGCGCATTAGCAGGAACATGGGGCTTAGGGAATTTAATTGCCTTTTGGGATGATAACAATATCTCAATTGATGGTCACATTGACGGCTGGTATACAGACGATACCGTAAGACGTTTTGAAGCCTATGGCTGGCATGTTATTTCAGTTGATGGGCATGATTCAGATGCGATTAATGCCGCAATCCTTCTATCGAAAAAAGAAACTGACAGACCTTCATTAATTTGCTGTAAAACGATTATCGGTTATGGTTCACCTAATAAAAGTGGAAGCCATGATTGCCACGGTGCCGCATTAGGGGATGAAGAAGTTGCGTTAGTTCGTAAAGAATTAGGCTGGGACGCAGAACCTTTTGTGATTCCTGATGATGTTTATGCAGGTTGGGATGCAAAATCAAAAGGCGCAGAGGTTGAAACAGAATGGAATACCCGTTTTGAGGCATATGCGGCTGAATATCCAGAATTAGCGGTTGAATTCAAACGTCGTATGGCGAATGATTTACCTGCCGACTGGAAAGAAAAAAGTGATGCACTTATTGCTGAAACCAATGAAGCTGCTGCCAGTTTAGCCTCACGTCAATCCTCACAAAAAGTGATCGCAGGATTAGCACCGACTTTACCTGAATTTTTGGGTGGATCTGCTGATTTGACAGGTTCAAACTTAACCAGTTGTGATAGTTTTACCCATGTCACTGGTAAAGAAATTGGGAACTATATTTCTTACGGTGTGCGTGAATTTGGTATGTACGCCATCATGAATGGCATGACATTGCATGGTGGGTTATTACCATTCGGTGGCACCTTCCATATGTTCTCTGATTATGCTAAAAGTGCTTTCCGCATGGCGGCATTGATGAAAATTCGTACCATTGCGGTGTTAACACATGATTCAATTGGTCAGGGTGAAGACGGACCAACGCATCAACCGATTGAAAATACCTCCGCCATGCGTTACATCCCGAATATGACCGTATGGCGACCTGCCGATTCAACTGAAACAGCGGTTGCATGGGTCATGGGTGTTGAGCGTATGGACGGGCCGACAAGCTTAGTACTTAGTCGTCAGGGCTTACCTTTTATTTCAAGAACCGATGAGCAAATTGCCGCCATTCGCAAGGGTGCTTATGTGATTTCAGAATCGGCAGGCGATGCAAGTGCCATTATTATTGCCACAGGCTCAGAAGTTGATTTAGCACTGAAAGCGCAAGCGGTACTCGCCGACAAAGGCACAAACGTTCGAATTGTTTCTATGCCATCAACCAATGTTTTTGATCGTCAAGATCAAGATTATAAAGACAGCATTTTAACCCCAGGGGTTAAACGGGTTGCGGTTGAAGCGGGTGTGAGTGATTTTTGGCGTAAATATGTGGGTCTTGAAGGCGGTGTTGTCGGTATTGATACCTTTGGCGAATCAGCGCCTGGTGGCGTTGTGATGAAACACTTTGGCTTTACGGTTGAAAATGTTGTCGCAAGTGTTGAGGCTGTGCTTTAACTTACGCTAAAAACTATATCTGCGTTTGTATATATTAATTAAGAAAAACAAATTTAAAAAGTGTTAATCTTGAACAAGTTGCGTTACGATAGTGGCTTTAATAATTATATATATGCGCAGGTATAGGCATTAAAATAACGTCTAGAGGGGAGTTTAAACGTGAAGATACAACATTTAACCGGTGGTTTGGTTGCCGCATTGGTATTAGCGAGTCCTGTCGTTGGGGCAGAAGATTATCCAGCAGCCAATTTTGAACCAACCGTTATTTACAGTGATGTAGAGGAAGCAAGCGTTACATCATCCAGTACGACTACGACAGCCAAAAAAAGTAAACCAGATTCTCAGTATCCAGCAACAAATTTTGAACCGACTGTACTTTATCATGATGCGGATTATAAACATCAGGCAACGGATACTGCTTCGTCGACTATCACAAAAAATAGTGAACCAAGTCGTTCAGCCTCAGCGTCAAGCGCAAGTGTTTCTAGCCAATCAGAAGAGGTGCTAGAGGTAGCAACAGAAGCGTCTGATGATGCAGGAGATGCGTCTATAGTAACCTTGTTAGGGTTGTTAGTTTTAGCGATTGCAGGTTTTGTCTTATTGAAAGGAAAATCGGCATCAGCACCTGAAAAACCAAGTAAAAAAACACGGGTCGCATCTACCAAAAGAATTGCCAGAGCAACACTTAATAGCGCAACAGGGGTCGGTCGATATTTAAGTAAAAATATGCCCGAGTTATCGTCAGTGGCTAAATACTTACAAAATAAAGAAAAAACACCAACATCAGGGGTGGCTAAGTACGTGGCAAAACGAGTTGTTGCGGCAAAAGCGGCGGCAGTTTCTAAAAAAACGGGTGTTGAAAAATATCTACGTGATAAAGGATAAGATATGGCTGGTTTATTTGGGTCACTATTTGGAATATCATCGGATGAGGATGTTGCGAAGGTAACAACTACTATAGTATCTGACGATAATGCGAATGGTTTAACAGGCGTTGCTCAATATTTAAGCAATCAAAAACCGATCGCTTCTGCCACAGGGGTTGCTAAATATTTAAGCATTAAAGAGCAAAATTTACCAAGCGGTGTCGCACGATATTTAGCAAGGCAATCGATTGCAACCAAACAAAAAATAAAAGAAAACCTTTTAGAGGTTGTAAATGCAACAGGGGTTGAAAAATACTTACAAACTCAGGATGTAAAACCAAAAGTTAACGTAAGTGGCGTCGAAAAATATTTAGCAAGCCATGATAGAACGACCAGTGGCGTGGCAAAATATGTGGCAAGAAAAATTATTGCCATCAAAAATGCCCCCCCTGTTTTGAAAACAACAGGCGTGGCGAATTATTTAGACAACCGTAAAGAAGTTTTAGTAACAGGTGTTTCTAAATATGTTGCAAAACAGGTTTTAGCGACTCGAAAATTAGTTGAAGAAACCGTTGCGGCGGTTGAATCTGCCACAATAGTTGAACCGGTTGCAACCAGTGGTGTTGAACGATACTTGCAAGCAAGAACATAACATCTATTTGAAAAATTGTCTGGGTTGTCAATAAAAGGCATCCAGGCAGTGTTTTATCGAACGTTATTGAATGGTGAAATTTTTATTATTTTCTTCATAATTCAATAGGGTTAAATAATCGTTTCGTATTATTTAGTTGTATTTTTTATATTAAATTAAAAGGGTGTTTCTAATTATGGCAAATTTACTTGAACAATTAAAAGAAATGACAGTTGTTGTCGCAGATACAGGTGACCTTGAAGCAATTGGAAAGTTTACACCGCGTGATGCGACGACCAATCCTTCATTAATTACAATGGCGGCAGAAATGCCTCAGTATCAAAGCATTGTTGATGACACACTTACAAGTGCAAGAACAACCCTAGGAAATGATGCGTCAGCGGCAGGTGTGGTTACCTTAGCCTTTGATCGTTTAGCCGTTTCTTTTGGTCTTGAAATTCTCAAAATTGTATCGGGGCGTGTTTCAACGGAAGTTGATGCCCGTCTTTCTTTTGATACCGATGCAACGATTGCTAAAGGTCGTGAATTAATCGCTCAGTATGAAGCCGCTGGCATCTCTAAAGATAGAATTTTAATTAAAATTGCCTCAACGTGGGAAGGTATTAAAGCCGCAGAGGTTTTAGAAAAAGAAGGGATTCACTGTAACTTAACTTTGTTATTCGGTTTACATCAAGCGATTGCCTGTGCTGAAGGCGGCATTACCTTAATTTCACCATTCGTTGGTCGTATTCTTGATTGGTATAAAAAAGATACAGGTCGAGATTCTTACGAGCCAGCCGAAGATCCTGGTGTGGTTTCAGTAACAGCTGTTTATAATTATTACAAAAAATTTGGTTATGACACGGAAGTAATGGGCGCAAGTTTCCGTAATGTGGGTGAAATCACTGAATTAGCAGGGTCTGATTTATTAACTATTTCACCTGCATTATTAGCGACATTACAAGAAACAGAAGGCGAGTTACCGCGTAAATTAACGCAAGAAAATGCAGATGCGGCAGACATTGAAAAAATCTCTGTTGATAAAGTGACTTTTGAAAAAATGCATGCAGAAAATCAAATGGCAACCGATAAACTTGCTGAAGGTATTGAGGGTTTCTCTAAAGCATTGGTAGCGTTAGAAACATTATTAGCGGATCGTTTAGCGAAACTAGAAGCTTAAATCAAAAATGAAGTATCACGTTTTTTATTGAAAGATACGTGGTGCCATTGTTAAATTCTTAATAATAAAAAAATATGTCACAAAAAATTTTAGATATTGTAAAGCCTGGTGTTATCACTGGGGATGATGTACAAAAAGTATTTGCGCTTTGTAAGGAAAATGCCTTAGCGTTGCCTGCGGTTAATACCATTAATACCGATTCTATTAATGCGGTATTAGAAGCGGCGGCAAAAGCAAAATCAGCGGTTGTTATTCAGTTTTCAAATGGGGGGGCGGCATTTTTCTCTGGAAAAGGTTTAAAACTAGAAGGGCAACAAAATGCCATTTTAGGGGCAATTTCAGGGGCAAAACATGTGCATAATATGGCGGTGCATTATGGCGTGCCTGTTATTTTACACACCGACCATGCGGCTAAAAAATTATTACCTTGGATTGATGGTTTATTAGATGCAGGTGAAAAACATTTTGCCGAAACAGGTAAACCTTTATTTAGCTCTCATATGCTGGATTTATCCGAAGAAAGCTTAGAAGAAAACATTGGTACCTGTGGGCAATATTTAACCCGTATGTCCAAAATGGATATGACCTTAGAAATTGAACTCGGGTGTACAGGTGGTGAAGAAGATGGGGTTGATAATTCGGATATGGATTCCTCTTTGTTATACACCCAACCTGAAGAAGTGGCGTATGCTTATGAAGAATTAAGCAAAATTAGCCCTCGTTTTACCATTGCGGCTTCTTTTGGGAATGTTCATGGGGTGTATAAACCAGGGAATGTAAAATTAACCCCCACTATTTTACGTGACTCTCAAGCCTATGTATCTGAAAAATATGATCTTCCCACGAATAGCTTGAATTTTGTTTTTCATGGGGGCTCAGGTTCCAGTGAAGCTGAAATTAAAGAGTCTATTGGTTACGGTGTGATTAAAATGAATATTGATACCGATACCCAGTGGGCAACGTGGGAAGCTGTGATGAACTTCTATAAAGAAAATGAAGCGTATTTACAAGGGCAAATTGGCAACCCAGATGGGGAAGATAGTCCTAATAAAAAATACTATGATCCTCGCGTTTGGCAACGTGCAGGGGAAGTGGGTATGGCAAACCGTTTGGAACAAACCTTTGCAGATCTAAACGCGACAAATTCATTATAAGCGTTTTGTTGTAGAGAAAGGTCGGTGCGCTTAGCATCGGCCTTTTTTTGTTTTTAAGCCGTAGAAAGATGTTTAAAATTTTCATTTTTGATTGAATAGAAAAGCCTAGGCTATAATGTTAGATTGTTTTTTAGACTTCACCGTTAATTTAAGAGTTATCAATGAATAGTAATTTGAATGTGCCATCCACCGATGATATTGATTCTGCTGAAACCCAAGAATGGTTGGATGCGTTACAAGCTGTGTTAGAAACAGAGGGTCATGAGCGTGCGCAATTTTTAATTGAAAAATTAGTAGGGCTAGCAAGACAAGCAGGTTCTGATATTCCCTTCAGTGCTAAAACTGCTTATTTAAATACTATTCCTGTGGCATTACAACCGCTCTTTCCAGGAGATACCACGATTGAGCGCAAAATTCGATCGTATGTTCGCTGGAATGCAATGGTGATGGTTTTAAAGGCTAATAAGGGTACGAATGTTGGTGGGCATATTGCAAGCTTTGCCTCTTTAGCAACCTTATATGATGTCGGACAAAATCATTTTTGGCATGGTGCAAATGAAAATCATGGTGGAGATTTAATTTATTTCCAAGGCCATTCATCCCCTGGAAACTACGCGCGTGAGTTTTTACTTGGACGTTTAACAGAAGCGCAAATGAACAGCTTTCGCCAAGAAGTTGATGGTAACGGTTTATCTTCTTACCCACATCCGTGGTTAATGCCTGATTTTTGGCAGTTTCCAACGGTATCAATGGGGTTAGGACCCATTATGGCGATTTATCAAGCCCGATTCATGCGTTACATGCAAGGGCGTGGTTTTATTGACCCTAAAAACCGTAAAGTATGGGCATTTTTAGGCGATGGTGAAACCGATGAACCTGAAACATTAGGTGCCATTGGGATGGCGGGGCGCGAGTGTTTAGATAATTTAATCTTTTTAGTGAATTGTAATTTGCAACGTTTAGATGGGCCTGTGCGTGGCAATGGAAAAATCATTCAAGAATTAGAAGGTGTTTTTCGGGGTGCGGGTTGGAATGTTATTAAAGTGGTTTGGGGGCGACGCTGGGATGCTCTATTAGAGCGTGATACCGAAGGGCTTATCAGCAAACGGATGATGGAATGTGTGGATGGTGATTATCAAACCTTCAAGTCAAAAGATGGTGCGTATGTGCGTGAACATTTTTTTAACACACCCGAATTACAAGCGTTAGTAGCTAATTTAACCAACCAAGATATTTGGGAATTAAATCGTGGTGGGCATGATCCAATTAAAGTTTTCACCGCTTATCAAGCGGCAGTTAATCATCAAGGACAACCAACGGTTATTTTAGCCAAAACGGTTAAGGGCTATGGGATGGGCGAATCAGGCGAAGCCCAAAATACCTCGCATCAACAGAAAAAAATGAGCGTTGAATCGTTACGCCGTTTTCGAGATAAATATGAATTAGTGGTAACCGATGCAGAATTAAATGATTTACCGTATTTAACCTTTGATGAAGGTTCAAAAGAACTGAATTACATGCGTCAAAAACGATTGGATTTAGGTGGCTATTTACCGTCTCGTCGTGAAAAAGCTTATGCGCTTAAAGTGCCTGAATTATCGGCTTTCAAAAGCTTGTTAGCGGCCAGTCGAGAAGGCAATGAAATTTCGACGACAATGGTATTTGTTAAAATTTTAAATATCTTGGTAAAAGATAAAAATATTGGCAAGCAAATTGTACCGATTGTCCCTGATGAATCACGTACTTTTGGTATGGAAGGTATGTTTCGTCAATTAGGTATTTGGTCACAAGTTGGGCAACTTTATACACCGCAAGATGCAGAACAGCTCATGTTTTATAAAGAAGATAAAGCAGGACAGGTTTTACAAGAAGGCATTAATGA
>JAGLEW010000038.1 GCA_023144875.1 Methylococcales bacterium | reverse complement strand
TATCGAACTTAAACTCAGTAATTTATAGTTTTTGGTAAATAAACCAACACCCTCCAAGGATCACAATACCGCCCCCTATCACAGATAAACCAAGCGTAACATTGGTTCTTAATAAAACCTTAGCGGCGGCAAGTACAAAAAGTAAGGTAATAACCATGATGGACGAAAGGAGTGTTTTCATATCAGTTTTTATTTAATCAAAAAATCATTTACATTATAAATTAATAATTTTATAATGGTGGGTTATGAGTATTTTACTCATCCTTGCTTCACTACGGTTTAAAAAATTCGTGGGAAGCTTAACCCGCAAGGAGAAATAATGCGACATTACGAAATTGTCTTTCTAGTGCATCCTGACCAAAGTTCTCAGGTTTCTGCAATGATCGACCGTTATAAAACAACGATTAAAGAGGCGAATGGCACGATTCATCGTCTTGAAGATTGGGGACGCAGACAACTGGCTTATCCTATCAATAAAATCCACAAAGCTCATTATGTTTTAATGAATGTCGAATGTGATCAAGCAACACTTGATGAACTTGAAAGTGGTTTTCGCTTTAACGATGCTATTTTACGAAGCTTAACGTTGATTAAAAAAACAGCGGTCTCAGAACCTTCGCCGATTGCCAATGCGGCAACCATTGAAGAAGCAAAAGCGGCGGCTGAAAAAGTAAGATTAGCGGAAGAAGAAGCGGCTAAAAAAGTAAAAGAAGCGGAAGATGCGGCTAAAAAAGCACAAGAATCCACTGAATAAAACCATTTAATCAAAATATAGAGGCTTATCATGGCACGTAACATGAGACGTAAAAAAGCATGTCGCTTTAGTTCAGACGGTGGACAAGTGATTGATTATAAAGATTTAGACTTGCTCGGTGAATATGTCACTGAAACAGGTAAAATTGTCCCTAGCCGTATCACAGGTACGGGTGCAAAATATCAACGAAAATTGTCAACAGCGATAAAACAAGCGCGTTTTATTGCCCTGTTGCCATTTTGTGATGCACATAAATAGGTAATTTTTGACATGAGGGCATTAGCTGGATACATTATGAAAGGTCGAATGCAAGCTATTATGGCGGCTTGTTTTTTATCTTTATTATCGCTAATTCTCCCTCCTGTTAGTATCGTAAGTTCAGCCACTATGGCGCTGGTCACGCTAAGGAAAGGAGCAAAAGAAGGCGCTTATATTTTAGTATGTGCCTGTTTAGCGGTGGCTTTATTAGGTACGGTCATTATGGGCGATTATCGTTTTCCCCTCATCTACAGCTTATTTTTATGGGCGCCTGTGTGGGGAATTTCGGTTATTTTGCGCGAAGGACGGCATTTATTTTTAGCCATTGAAATAGTCATTGGTATCGCAATTGCGGCGGTTGTTATTGCCTATAGTACCCAGCCTGAACTAGGAAGCGTATGGCAAGCCGAACTGGGGGAATTCTTAAAACCCCTCGTCAGTAAGGCAAACCCAGAAGCACCGAAAGGTGCTATTGATAAATCTTTAGGCATATTTTTTCATTTTATGCTCACAGGTCTTATCGCTCAAATTTATGTCATCAGCTTATTAGCAGGCTTATTTTTAGGCCGAGGCTGGCAAGCACTGCTTTATAACCCAGGTGGTTTTAAACAAGAATACCTCACATTAAGAGGACAGAAAATTCTTGGAGGCCTTGCTCTTTTAAGCTTTATATTAGCGTGGGGGCTTTCAGGCACATTTTCTGAAATTTTCTCTAATATCAGCGTAATATTCTTTATTTTATACGCTTTTTTAGGAATCGTTATTCTGCATAGCTCATTTTCTGTGATGCGATTTAAAAACATTTTAGTGCCGTTTTTATATATTAGCATTATTATAATTCCTCATGCAATGATCCCCGCCGCGTTAATTGGACTGACCGATACATGGCTCGACTTACGAAAAAAAATTCTAAATCAATCGAATACTTAAACCGTATTCAACTCTTCAGCTACAAGCTGAATTATTATAGGTGAAAAGATGGACGTTATTCTTCTTGAGAAAGTAACAAACCTTGGAAATTTAGGCGAAAAAGTAACTATTAAATCAGGTTATGGTCGCAACTATTTAATTCCTCAAGGAAAAGCGACAGTAGCAACAGCCGATAAACTTGCAGAATTTGAGCAACGCCGTGCTGAACTTGAGAAAAAAGCCGCTGAAAAATTAAGTGCCGCTCAAACGCGTGGAACAGCGTTAGAAAAACTTGAAATTATTATTCCTCATAAAGCAGGCGATGCGGGTAAATTATTTGGCTCTGTCGGCACACATGCAATTGCAGAAGCCATTACTAATGCAGGCCAAAAAGTTGAAAAACATGAAGTACGCCTTCCCGATGGCGCTATTCGACATACAGGTGATTATGAGGTTAGTATTCAATTGCATACCGATGTGACCATCATATTATCACTTGCCGTTACTGAAGAAAAATAAAGTAATATGATCATCGTAACGGGCGGCGCAGGCTTTATTGGTAGCAATTTAGTGCTAGGTTTAAACGAGCTTGGTTACGATGATATTTTAGTGGTTGATGATCTTAAAAATGGGCATAAATATAAAAATTTAGTTGATTGTCGAATTGCTGATTATTTTGATAAAACGGACTTTTTAAAAGAGTTGCAAAATAACTCTTTTAACCCTAAAAAAATAGAGGCTATTCTTCATCAAGGGGCGTGTTCATCTACAATAGAATGGGATGGTCGCTATATGATGGAAAATAATTACCAATATAGTAAAACCCTCTTTCATTACAGTCAGCAACATAAAATTCCCTTTATTTATGCCTCATCTGCGGCGGTTTATGGGGCTAAAACACACTTTAAAGAAATATTTTCAGCCGAACAGCCATTAAATGTTTATGGCTACTCAAAATTTCAATTTGACCAATACATTCGACAATACAAAGGAAAATTAGCGTCCCAAGTTGTTGGCTTGCGTTATTTTAATGTCTATGGCCCCAGAGAATCCCATAAAGGCAGCATGGCTAGCGTCCCATTTCATCTCAATACTCAAATTAAAGAAACACAAAAAGTTTGCTTATTTGAAGGGTGTGATGGTTATAAAAATGGCGAACAACGACGTGATTTCATTTATGTAGGTGATGTCGTCGATATTAATTTATGGTTTTTAGATATTGGACGTATCAATGGTATTTACAACGTCGGAACAGGACGCAGTCAAACTTTTAATGAGGTTGCAAAGGCCGTTATTCATTACCATCAATACGGAAAAATTGAATACATTCCTTTTCCTGAAAAATTAAAAGGCTGTTACCAGAGTTTTACTGAAGCGAACCTTGATGCCTTGCGTAATATCGGCTGTAAATACCAATTTAAAACTGTTGAAGAAGGCATAGCACTCTATATGGATTGGCTTAATCAATAGCGTATCATGCGTATTCTCTACACCCTCTTGTTTTACTGTGCGATCCCTTTTATTTTTTTGCGGCTTTATTGGCGTGGCTTAAAAGCCCCTGATTATCGTCTACGATGGCAAGAACGTCTCGGTTTTTATACCAAACCAACACAACAAAACGTCATCTGGTTTCATGCGGTATCCGTCGGAGAAGCAGAAGCAGTTTTTTCCTTGATTGCACAATTTAAATGCAAGCATCCCCAACAAGCAATCCTTATCACGACCACAACCCCCACAGGTTCG
>JAGLEW010000037.1 GCA_023144875.1 Methylococcales bacterium | reverse complement strand
TTTGCTGGGTTATTTTTTCGATGAAAAATCCCACATAAAATATATTTCCTAAAATAGCGGCGATAGAAATAAACTTGATGAATAAAAAGTGTTGAACCAAATAGGATATTTTTATAATCAGCCAATGGAATAATAAAAACTGAATACGTCCTTGCTTGAACGCATTGCCTTTAAAGTCTGACCAACTGTTATACACCTGATTAAAGGCATCATCATTGGTACTAACCCCTAAGCTCAGGTATGGGAAAAAAAATAAAATGATCGCGAGTAATAGCACCCATTCTATGGTGCGATTTTTGGTGGTTGAATTCATAATTATTAATCGCGCAAGCTAATAATAGGCCAGTTTGATTCAACCGCCGCTGCTTGTAGTTTTTCATCAGGATCAACCGCGACAGGATGATCGACTTGCTTTAAAAGGGGTAAATCATTATGAGAATCACTGTAAAAATAACTGTCTACTAAGGTTTCGCTGGAGGTTTTAAGCCATTGTTCTAATAAGGTCACTTTTCCACTTTGAAAGCAGGGAATTCCCTCGACTTTACCTGTATAAGCGCCGTTTTTTAATTCTGGAGTCGTGGCAAGTAAATGCTTAATCCCATAAAGGTTGACAATCGGTTCGGTAATAAAGCGATTTGTCGCCGTAATAACCAATAAAGTATCTCCTTGTTGACGGTGTTTATTCACTAACGCCTGAGCTTTATCCAATAAGAAAGGTTGAATAACTTCATCAATAAACTGCTGTCGCCATGCGAATAACTGCGTCACAGGATGCTGTGATAAAGGTCTCAATGAAAATTGCAAAAATTTATCAATATCCAAACATCCTTGCTGGTAATCCACATAAAATTTAGCATTCATATCTTCATAAAATACTTTATTAACAATACCTTGATCTACTAAAAATTGCCCCCAAAGGTAATCACTGTCGTTACTGATTAAGGTATTATCCAAATCAAAAATGGCTAAACTCATTTAAAAACCTGCGTTATAAAAATAAAAAATAAAGGGCGTAGCATCGTAACTTTATTTATGGAACAATAAGGCTATCAACTGACCATTTAACTCTGTTTTTATTTTACCATTGAGTCTTAATTAATAAAAACAGAGCGAAATAATACAAAATAAGGATTAACATGATTGATTCTAGAGGCTATCGCTCCAATGTCGGCATTATCCTTTGCAATGATGATGGCTGTGTGTTTTGGGCAAAACGAAAAGGACTGAATTCATGGCAATTTCCGCAAGGGGGAATTGATAATAATGAAGACCCTGAAACCGCTATGTTTCGGGAGCTATGGGAAGAAACAGGGCTGGAATCAGAACATGTTCAAATACTAGGGCGAACACGCTATTGGTTGCGTTATAACTTACCTGAGCATTTAATTCGTAAAAATTCCCAGCCTCTATGCATCGGACAAAAACAAATTTGGTTTATTTTACGACTAACGTCATCGGATTCGCATGTTCGTTTTGATTGCAGTTCCACCCCTGAATTTGATAACTGGCGCTGGGTACATTATTGGCATCCGCTTAAATATGTGGTTTATTTTAAACGTAAAGTGTATCACCGCGCGATGGCTGAATTAGGTGCAGCACTCATTCCTGATAAAATTCCCGTTCGGGCGGATGGTTATTTAGCCAAAAAAACCTATACTCGTTCTTCTGTTAATTAAAAAGCGGTCATCATGAAAATATTTAATACCGATCATCGGTTAGGGTTTATCGGCATAGGTTTAATGGGAAAACCATTAACGTTAAGGCTATTGAAAGCAGGATTTACGGTGAATGTCTGGAACCGTAGTGTTGAAAAATTAGCGGCGGTGACATCCGAAGGCGCTATCGCACAGCCCTCAATTACTGAATTGGTGAATGCCTCTGAAATTATCATTTTATGTCTTGCTGACAGTCAAGCGGTTAAAGAAGTTGTCGAACAGGGAATTTTAGGCAGTGGTGTGCGTGATAAATTAATTATTGATTTATCCAGTATTGACCCTGAAACCACCCGAAAATACGCCTATAAATTAACTAAAAAATGTCATGTTTCATGGGTAGATGCTCCTGTTTCAGGGGGTGTCTCAGGCGCAGAAGAAGGTTCATTGACGATCATGGCAGGCGGTGAAATTAAAGACATTAAAATTGCTCAAGATATTTTAGAGCCCATCTATAAACGATTTACCCATATGGGGGAAGTAGGTTGTGGACAAATTACGAAAATATGCAATCAAATGATTGTCAGCGCGAATGTTTTAGTAATTGCTGAAATGATTGCGTTGGCACAAAAATCAGGGGTGGATGCGGCTAAAATTCCACAAGCCCTCACAGGTGGTTTTGCCGATTCCAAACCCTTACAAATTACAGCGCCTGAGATGGTGGCTGAAAATTTTGAACCCGTAAAATGGCGGGTTAAAACCTTATTAAAAGATTTGAATATGGCCAAGGAAGTTGCCAGAAAACAAGGCAATGACATTCCGATGTCTGCACTGGCGGCAGAGCTTATGCAACAACATGCGGATCAAGGTTTTTTAGAGCAAGACCCCTCAACACTGATTAAATTATATTCAGAAAAATAATGCTAAAATTTAGCGCTAATTTGAGTGTTTTATTTACCGAAGTCCCACTAATAGAACGTTTTGAACGGGCTAAACAGCAGGGCTTTGAGGCGGTAGAAATTCAATTTCCTTATGAACTATCCCCTGAAACAATACGACACTGTTTAGACCAGCATCACTTAAAATTGGTGTTATTTAACGTTGATGCGGATGATTTATTACGCGGTGGTGAAGGATTAGCCGCCGTACCAGAAAAGCAGTTAGCATTTAAAGCCGCTGTTAGCCAAGCGCTTGATTACGCCCACATTTTAAAACCTGATTGCATTAATATTTTAGCAGGGTGTTGTCAAAATCAAACTAAAAAACCGCTCTATTTACAAACGTTTCTTGAAAATCTAGATTACGCACTAACTCAGTTTTCACCCCTTGGAATTACCACTGTTTTTGAGGCAATCAATACCCTTGATATGCCTGACTTTTTGATTCACAGCACGGAACAAATGTGCCACGTTCAACAAAAAATAAATCATCCTGATTTAAAAATGCAATATGATATTTATCACATGCACCGTATGGGGGAAGTCTGCGTTAATGATCTGAAAAAATATTGCGATGCGATTGGGCATATTCAATTTGCGGATGCACCATTACGAGGACAACCCTCAACGGGAGAAATTGATTTCAAAACCCTTTTTTCAGTGATTAAGCAATCCAATTACAAAGGGTGGACTGGTGCTGAATATAATCCCATTCGCACAACCCTAAACAGTCTTGACTGGAAAACTTTTTATTAACTTTCAATTTTATACCATGAGCAAAACAGCTGATATTCTTCAAAAAATTCTTGCAACCAAAGCCGATGAAATTAAATATCGTCAATTAAAAACCCCGATTGCTTTTTTAGATGAAATTGCTTCTGGAATGGAACGTCCACGTGGGTTTGCTCGCGCATTACAAGCACAAGCCACTCAAAAAAAGCCAGCGATTATTGCTGAAATCAAAAAAGCATCGCCGAGTAAAGGTGTGATTCGAGAAGATTTTAATGCAGTTGATATTGGGCGCGATTATGCCATGAATGGCGCGACCTGTTTATCCGTATTGACCGATAGAACCTATTTTCAAGGCTCGGAAGTTTATTTACAAATGGTACGAGAAGCTTGTCCTTTGCCTGTATTACGCAAAGATTTTATCATTGATGCCTATCAAATTCATGAAGCCCGTGCCTTAGGAGCCGATTGTATTTTATTAATTGTCGCTGCGTTAGACGATCAGAAAATGCACAATTTAGCTCAAACCACCCAAGATTTAGGCATGGATGTTTTGGTCGAAGTGCATAACAAGGATGAATTAACCCGCGCATTAACCCTTGAAACCCCGTTAATTGGCGTGAATAATCGGAATTTAAAAAACTTTGAAACCTCATTGCAAACGACATTGGATTTAAAGGCGATGATTCCTGATGATCGTTTAATTATTACTGAGAGCGGGATTCAATCCCCTGAAGATATTCAATTAATGCTGGATAATAACGTATATAGCTTTTTAGTCGGGGAAGCCTTTATGCGCGCACCCAGCCCAGGGGCTAAAATGCGCGCGTTGTTTGCCTTATAAAAAACGCAGGAATGAGGTGCGGCTTACAGCCCTGCCTCTTTTAACCATTTAGTCATATCACCTAAGGGTAATAGACCGCCAAACGCTTGTCCAAACACAAATAATTTTCCGTCTTTTGCCCCCATATAAACGTTCGTTGTAGGGTAATGACGCGCATAATAGCCTGCCAAGGTCGATGAGGCCTGTGTACTTGGAAAATATTGTGGGTATTTTTTCTCTGCCCAATTAAAAAAGGCATCAAGTTGTGCATTATCAATCTGTGTTGCCGCAGGTGCGGTTGAGTTCGCAAACTGTACATTGAGTTTTATGTGATTGTCGTAGCCTGTTGGGCTAGCAGGATTGGTACAGGTTGGCATACTGTTCATCGCCTCGGTATGACACATTGAGCCTTTGAGTCCGACATAAATATTATTCGCATCAAAACTGACTAAATCCGCATTATAACCAAAAGGCGCAAAGCGTTTATCGACGGTGACATTCACGATATCAGGCAAATTATTCTCAGTGTCTTCAAAATGAAATCCCCTTGAACTCATATACATATATTGATGATCAAAGTCCCTCACCGCAATACTGGTATATTTCATCTCAATTTGGTTGGCAGTAAAATCAATATCCCACAGTTCAAAATCATTGTGAAGCCGATGAAAGTCTTTAATATCAGGTACTGCGGCACTACTTGCAACCACATCGCGCTCATCACGTACTGCAAGTACCGAACCGCCTTTTCCTGGGTTGGTCTTATTCCAAATTTCCCAGCGAACATTAATTTGTTTGCCTTCAAAGGTGGCTGAAGCAGTGCTTGCAACTCCAAGCCCGATGAGTGCCATCGCGCCCAGACCTATTGCTTTATTTATTTTCATCATCATTTTATATCCTTAACATTAATTTTTTTAAATCCATCGTTTAATTTGGGTAATCAAAATCAATTGAAATTCGACCCCAATAGGAACGCCCAGGTTCGTTAATTTTTAATACCGAAGGTCCACCTGAACTGGCAGACGCATTACGGTTTAAATGCTCGGTGTAGGTTTTATCAAAAATATTGTCCATACCAAATTTAAATTCCACCGCAGGATGGGGTTTATAACCTAAGGCTAAGGAGCTGGTAATAAAGCCAATGGTCGGCGTCGTATCAAGGGCTAAAGAATTCCCGTAACCTGCCTGAATACGTTTTTGTTCTTGTACCAAGCGCGTATTTATCACTGCGCTAAAATCGCCATAATGAAAATCAAGCCCAATCGTTCCTTCTAAGGGAGGCGTTTGTGCAAGAGCAACATTTTGGGTTAAGTTGCGTCCATGGACATAGGAAACCTGTCCTTTGAGTGTGACATATTCGTGAAGCGCATAAGAGGTTGTTAGTTCAGCCCCAAAACGTTGTGCAACAATATTTGCCGCCGAATCGCCACGGTGAACAAGGATAAAATCGGTGATATGACTATAAAAACCTGAAAGTTCCGCGTTAAATTTATCACCTTGATACGCCAACGCCATATCGACTTCATCATTACGTTCTTGTTTTAAATCAAAGCCATCATTACTGTAAACTTCCCAGTAATCAGCGGCTCGTTCAGCATGACCATAACCGACTGAAAATAACAATGGGATTTCATCAAAGTTATATTCCATTCGTAAAAAGCCTGAGAATAAAAATTGACGACGATGTTTATTGGAGCCTGATAAAACTAAAGGGATAGTTTCACCCGCCGCATGCATCAGACCTGTTCGTGTGCCTAAGCTGTCCATTCTAAAGCCTGAAACCAAGCGTAAATTATCATCTGGTTCATAACTTAATTCGCCATAAGCACCGATATTATCAAAATCTAAAATATGATTACGGTCTTCTTGTGAGATATTGTCAGGAATGCCATCAAACTCAACCAGTCCGCCTGCGGCATTCGCATCGTAACTGTCATGGGTATATTCCGCACCCAGTACTAATTCGATTTCTGGGTTAATTTCAATGGTGGATTCAACTTTGGCAAAATGACGATCCCAATATTGCCCCATCACTACAAATTCATGAAATGGATCTAACGGGCGTAAGGAATAATTATCCATCGCATGATTCACATGGGTGAAGTTATAGCGAATATCCAATTCTTTCAGCCAACTATTAATTTCAGATTTTTTAAAATGCGCCCCATAGCTGGAACGATCTAATCGTGTCACATCCATATGAATGGTTGCATTCCCCATCTGACCTTCGCTTAATAACCCTGAAATTTCAAAGAGGGTATCTGCATCAGGGGTAAAGCCAATCGCGATACGGTCATTTCGTGTGTCATAAAAGGTTAAACCAACTTCTTGCCCATTGCCATCAATGTAATTTCCGCCACGGGTATTATTATGGCTGTAAGAAATATAACCGCCACTAAAGCCCAGCGAGGTATCAACCGATAAGCTTTGCTGATTAAAACTGCCGTACAAATAACTTGAATAATGCTTAAACCCCATTTCTTCAAATTTAATGGGATCACGTTCAAAATTTACCGTTCCTGCAATAGACCCGCCTGTTTTAACGGACTGAGGGCCTTTTAATAAGGTGACATTTTCAAAAGAACCAGGGGTAACATACGCGGTTGCAGGGTCCATACGGTGATTACACGCCCCTGTAAATGGGACACCATCAATAGCAATATTTAAACGTGTACTGCCTAAGCCTCGCAGCATTGGGTCACTTGCCGTGCCGCCTTGTCGAATCACCGAGACCCCCGCTGTGCTTTTGAGCAAGTCCGCCCCATCGGTTGCCATCCCTAATTCTTTACGCACATCCGTCTTTTTTTTGAAGGGTTCAACAATTGCTTTACCATAAATGGTCATTGATTCCAGTGTAACACCTTCATCCGTACTGTTTTCGCTGGTATTTTGTGTGTCGGTATTTTCGGCATAAGCGTTATTTAAAAGGCCAAAAATGGCGAGTGCTAAAAGAGAGGCATGTCTATTCATATTCGTTGTTATCTTTTAAAGGTTTAAAGTTATATCCCTTTATTTATTAAAGGTTTATTTTAGTTTTTAGTGGGGGCTAATAATAAATCATTAGCTAATTTCTTCAAGTTTATTGCCTCAGAAATAATGGTTAAGGCATCCATTTTATAGCGACTGTTTAAGGCTTTTTTCTCTATTTTTAAGGCTTCATGTAGTAATTTAACCGACTTTGGATTTGGGATAATACTTCCGCCTTCTAGCACTTCTATTGCATCAAGGGTTTCGGCCATTGCCAACCTAATTTGTTCCTGACGATCTATTTTACTTAAATCTTCAAGCGCTTGTTCAAGTTGATTGGAGCTGCGAATATTTTCCATCGCATTCAAGGTGCGTAAGAACAAAGCAATGGCGGTCACTTGTGTTGGCTCTAAATGAATGCAACGCTCACACACCGACTTGGGGTCTTTAGGATCGGCAGGATTCGCCCCTGCGGATTGATGAAACGCGTTACTGTTATAAAATGCCACCGCCTCTTCAATGGTATTGACTGAATTATTATGAAAAAATGGCGCGGTATCCGCCGCCTCCACTAGTGTGGTCATATTAAATTCACGATTCCCATAACAAGTTTCTTTTTTAGAAAAGCCGCACTCTGTTTTTTCCTCTTGACCAAAGCCGCCATCAATAGGCGTTGGCTTCCAGACTAATTTTAAAAGGTTATTTGGCATATTTTCAACGCCTGTATCACGATTTCCATTTTGCAATGAGCTTGAACTGTTCGCGCCTGCATTTAGATGACAGCCTTTGCATTGCCCCGTCCCTTTTTCCTTACTATGAAAAAGTTCACGCCCTTTTTGAACAATGGGCGAGGAAAAAAACATTGAATCCAAATCCAACTCTTCTGAGCGCCCTAGCGACAACATATACGCTTCTAAAGCATCCAGCTCTTCATTCGTTGGCAGACGAAAATCAACACCCGATTTTCGGTTTAAGGTTTTTGGAAAATGCTGAGTAATCGCGCCTACGGTAAATTGTCGCAACGACCCATCATCAGGTGAACCATCGGCTGACCAGCCCAGTGCATGTTTTACTTGTGTGCCTTCAAATTCTGCCTCGGGTGTCATTGAAGTTTTCAATGCAAACAAATGCGGCACGCCGCGCAAAACCCCTGGTTTATCAAAACCATCAAGATTGGCTAAAATTAATCCAAACTGGCGTAATAATTGAGGTTTTTCCAATTCCGCCAACGCAGGATTATTTTCGGCGACAAACAGAGGGTCAGAATCAGGTAATGTGGCAATGTATTTGGGGTCTATGGTGTGATTATTATCCAAACGATGACAGGTGCTACAGGTTCTGCCATTGCCTGCAAAAGTCTCATTGACAAAAATATCACGCCCTTTAGCGACTAAATCCGTTGATTCTGCCACGGCTAATGATATAAAAAAATTATTCACTAAAAAAAGAGCAAAAAACACTATTTGAGCAATAAATTTAAGTTTATTCATTACTGGACACCAGATTATAACCGTTAATTACCTAAGAGCTAGGCAATAACCAGACCGCTATATTAAGTGATTGAGATTATTGACTTATTTCTAATCAAGTACCTGCTAATGTAATTAAATAGGTCATATAACCTATAAATAATATGTTAAATGCCGCATTTTTATAAAATAAAACTTTACTTTTAAAAATTAAAGCTCTCTGTATCAATATCAAGTTTGTATAATAAAGCTTATTACGCTTATAAATCAAACTATTATCTTTTATGAAATTTCAAAGAGAGAGGACCTAAAAAAATGGTCTAATAATTGCTTTATATTTTATGACTAAATCACAATATACTAACTTAGGACTTGAAATATGAATAAATTTGCAATCATTCTCGGTGCAAGTGCCGTCGCTTTAACCACTTTTTCTGCGACAACATTTGCCGCTGAAAAAGCAAATGACGCAGCCGCTGCTAAAACAATGAAATCAGCCGCTGTTTATGGTGACCCTGAAGAAGGTGGTATTGGTTATGAATGGACGGTTACTTTAGAAGGTAAACATGGACACGCAGGCATCACAGGCAGTGTTGGTGGTAAGAGTTCGTATGAACCACAGTTTGATGCGCCTCAAATTGGCTGGACACATACTTCTGACTGGGTTGCCCTAGAAATGAAAGAGAAAGGGGTTTTAATTATCACGGTTGAACGTCAAGCGGGTATTTATTTTTCTAAAACTGACCGAAAAACAAAAGAAACATCAGTGGTTACCGCAGGTTCACATTTATACCCAGCGATGTCAATCTATACGGGGTGGGATTCAACCACAAAGAAAGAACAAGGCAGCTTCAACCCACAAGGTGACTTCTGGTCAACGATTAAATTCAAAGACGTTGTTTATTCAGAGCTAGGTCAAAAATCCATCACTTACCGTGCTAAATTACCTGCTGGCAAATATTCAGTTAATATTGGTGGGGTAAATGCCCTTTATTGTAAAGAATCAGACAGTTGTTTTAATGGCTTACACGGCTATCGTGCCAGCTTTAAAACCTCACACCCTTTCCATTTGATTAAATCTGCAGCGGGCGATGCGAGCGGCAAAAAAATGGACCATAAAAAGGACGATAAAAAAGGAACTAAAAAACCTG
>JAGLEW010000036.1 GCA_023144875.1 Methylococcales bacterium | reverse complement strand
CCGTTGCGGGTGCTGATAAAAAAGGCACTGAAAAACCTGCCACAGCAGGCGCTGATGCAGGTAAAAAAGTAGATCACAGTAAACATAAACCTGCTTAAGTAATACTATTTAACGCTTCATAGCAAAGGGGGGATTATTTTCCCCTTTGACTTTTACTTTCTCTCGTTTTAAAATTTTTTTGTTTTCTCCTTACTCTTAATCCTAGGATATTTAAATGGCGAATAAAAAAATTTTGAAAAACTCTGCATTGTTGATGAGTATATTATTAGTAACACCTATTATAGGCATTGCTGATCCTGTGACCCTTTCAGAAGATTTACAACTGCATATCCCCGTTATTCATTATCAAAACCAAGGCCGAACTGAATATTTTTGGGCAGACCTTGAACGCGATCCTAGCAACACTACTTCCACGCTTACTTTTAAACTTAAAAAATACGATGTTTTGGCGGATACTGAGCTTCCCCCTGCTTTATTCAAATTAAAAACGGTTACAGATGGTGCCGCGCCTGAAATAGTTGATATTAAAAATTCTGAAGCACGGTTAACCTTTGTCAGTACCATTCCCTTAGCTTGTGCTGTCATCTACGGAAAAACACCTAAATTTGGTCAAATTTCAACCGACAGCAACATGAATGGGGGTGCGATTATTAATCACAATCCTATATTAAATAGTTTAGAAGCCGATACGGTGTATCACTATCGCGTTCAAGGTTCGGATGCTGAAGGTAAAATTTATTGGGGGCCGCATTCAACCTTTAAAACCACAGGTTCGACCGCAGATAATAATTTGCTCTCGCTAGATAATGGCGCTCGTATCTCGGCGGTAAGCAGTAATTTTAACGGCGCTAATGATGGTGAGTTTGGTGCGAATAGTGCCATTGATGGTTCAAATTCAACCGCATGGTCTTCCGCAGGGGACGGAAATGATGCCTTTATTGAAATTACGCTTGCCGAGTCTAAAAAAATTGCAACCATTATGGTTCGCTCGCGTTCAATGACCGATGGCAGTGCCAAAATTTCAACCTTTACGATTACCACCGATAATGGCGAGGTTGCAGGGCCATTCACGTTGCCAAATACCACCCAAGGGCATCAATTTCCATTAAACCGCACCACCAAATCGGTTCGCTTAGATGTCGTCACCAGTACGGGCGGCAATACAGGTGTGGTTGAAATCGTCGCTTATGAAAATGATCCAAGCCTTACCAGCAACGACATGTAAAATACCACTTGTTCTCCCCCTTTTTTAATTTTAATCGTTTAGGCTTATGAAGACTATTTTCTTTCTGTTTATAACCTTACCTTTCTTAATGACAAACTGTCTTGCCGATGCGGATTTTAGCTTGGAAAATAGCCAACTTAAAATTCCATTTGTGCGTTATCAAGGTCAGACTTACAAGGCTAATTTAACCTTTTTACCGCCCAATAAACTGCGATTAAACAGTGCTGTCCCACAAGCGGATATTATTCCAACCGCAGGACTTGTGCCTGTATATAACGACTTAAGTTTTCATCTATCGGCTATTAACGTGGGTGATAAGGAGTACAGCCTAGATGCTACCCACCTAGGTAATAGCGTGTTTGAATTAACCAATGTCTCCGAAGTCCCACTAGTCACTATTGGGCGCGCCCTTTTTAATAAACAATATTTCAGTGGTTCTGGGGTGTGCGCGCAATGTCATAATGCATTGGAAGACGATAAAGGTGAGGATGTTTCGATTGAAGCCGCGTGGAAAACCACCATGATGGCGAATGCCAGCAAAGACCCTTTTTGGCAAGCAAAGGTAAAAAGTGAACTGAATCGGACCCCACAATTAACGGCGGTAATTCAGGATAAATGTACCCGTTGTCATGCCCCGATGGCGAATGAAACCGCTCGAAAAAATAATGATGCTGTTCAAGCCGTGTTTGGCAGTGGTATTTTAAACCCTGATAATCCTTATTATGATTTAGCCTCGGAAGGCGTAAGCTGTAGTTTATGTCATCAAATTTCGCCGAATGCGCCTTTTGGAACGATTGCAGGGTATTCAGGAAATTTTGTAATTGATGAGACGAAAAATAAAACCGACCGCCCGATTTATGGGCCTTATAAAGACGTGCGCACCCAACCTATGCGTAATTTTGCCAGTTTTACCCCGACCTACAGTGAACATATTAAGTCCTCAGAGCTATGTGCCAGTTGTCATGATTTAACCACCCCTTATACGGATGAAAATGGGGTTATCTTAAGCAAAACCGTTGAGGATGAATTTCCAGAGCAAATGCCGTACAGTGAATGGCAACACAGTGAATTTTCAACCAAAAAAAGTTGTCAACAATGCCATATGGAACGTTCAAATGGCGTTATTCTGGCGACTCAACCTGGAAATACCAAAAAACGCGATGATTTTGCCAAGCACAGTTTTTTAGGGGCTAATCGTTTAATGCTGTCCATTTTACAAGAATATCGTGAGCCTCTAGGCGTGCGTGCGACGGATTTTTCAAGCAGTATTTTAAAAGCCGAACAACTCTTAAATTCAGCGGCTTATTTAGAGATTAAACAAACAACCTTAAAAGAGGGCACGTTAAATTTTAACCTTCGAATTAACAGTGAAACAGGTCATAAACTGCCTTCAGGTTATCCTTCACGTCGGGTTATTTTGCACCTAACCGTACGTGATCAAACCGATAAAATTGTGTTTGAAACAGGCAAGGTCAATGCGGATGGCAGTGTGGTTGAATTGGATTCGGATCAAGCGTTGGATAAATTTGAACCCCATTATCAAACCATCACCTCACCCAAGCAAGTGCAAGTCTATGAAGCGATTATGCACGATTATAAAGATACGATTACTTATACTTTATTGAGAGCCAAAGGTTATATTAAAGATAACCGAATCTTACCAAAGGGTTTTGATAAGGCGACTGTACCCAATAAAATTAAAGTAAAAGGCGCAGCGGCAACCGATGAAAATTTTGTGGGTGGTCATGATATTATCAGTTTTGAATTAGCTAATTTAAATGAAACCACTTATACCATTAAAGCCGAATTAATTTACCAAACAATTGCGTATGCCTTTGCTCAAGACTTATTTAAAGAAACCAGTCCTGTGGTCACCCGATTTAAGCAAATGTTTGATAGTTCAGCGTTAAAATCGACCTCAATGGGTACGATTACTCAGAAAGTTAAAGCACGCTAATTATTCTAGGTGGTATCAACTATTATTTCCTCAATAGAAGGGGTTTCTGTTGAGGAATTAGCTACTCGCTATGGTTCACCGTTATTTGTGGTTTCTGAGCGGCAGTTGAGACAAAATATACAAGGCTTATTCACCGCCTTTCAATCCCGTTATTCGGATGTGGTATATGGTTGGTCGTATAAAACCAATTATTCCAGCGCCATTGCCCAAATTTTGCATCAAGAAGGCGCGTGGGCAGAAGTGGTTTCTAAATTTGAATATGAAAAAGCCCGATCTTTAGGCATTGATGGCGACAAAATAATTTTCAATGGCCCTTATAAACCTAAAAATATTTTACAACAAGCGGTGATAGAGGGGGCGCATATTCATGTGGATCATTTTGATGAACTGACTTTATTACAAGAAATTGGCACTGAATTAAACCACGTCATTCCCCTTACCCTTCGTTTGAATTTTGAAACTGGTTTTAGCGAGTCTTGGAGTCGGTTTGGGTTTAATATCGAAAATGGACAAGCATTAGCCGCCGCTCATCAAATTAAAAAAAGTGCAGTTTTAAAATTGCAGGGTTTGCACAGTCACATTGGTACTTTTATTTTAGATACGCGCGCTTATGCGGCTCAAACCCGTATTATGTGTGCTTTTATGGAAGTTGTGGAAGAAGCAACAGGCTGTGAAATAAATAGCCTTGATATGGGCGGCGGTTTTGTGTCACATCATGCAATGCAGGGGATTAAGCTACCAGAAAATCAAATCGTCCCGACAATGGATGACTATGCCGAGGCTATTTGTACCCCATTATTACGTTTTGTCACCAAAAGGCTTAAACAAGGCAAGCCGCAACCTCGATTAATTTTAGAATCAGGGCGAGCAATGGTCGATGATGCGGTGCATCTTATTACTCGTGTGGTGGCGACTAAAAAACTCCCTAATGGTCAGCGGGCAGCGATTTTGGATGCAGGTGTCAACCTTTTTTCATTAGGGCATTGGTACGATCATAAGATTCAACTCACGCAAAAACATGAAGGTGATCGAAACCCTACCAATCTATATGGCCCGTTATGTATGAACACCGACATTATCCGTCATCAAATTCCTTTACCCCCGTTAACATACAACGATCGTCTTATCATTAGTCCAATGGGGGCTTATAACCACTCCCAATCACTGCAGTTTATTGAATATCGCCCTAATGTGGTTATGATTTATAAAAACGGTAGTATGTCAACGATTTGTCGCGCTGAAAACCTTAAAACGGTTACTTTTCAAGAAAACATACAATCATTTTAACATCATTACTCAGGATATTCTCTTTTAAATTCAATGATATAACTTTATTTTTAAAATTATTTAATTAATTTATAAAAAAATAAAAAATTCATCTTGAATAATTGTGACGTAGGGTAAATTAAATCTTACGAATTATTTTATAACTGGAGAATCCCCCATGAAAACTACCCAAATTTTATTGGCTGCAGGTATTAGTTTATTATCTACTTCTGCATTTGCACTCGGTGTTGATATTACTGATACTAATATGGTTGTTAATGCCGTTCATGTTGAAAATATTGCAAAGGGCTATGAGTCTCAAGCCGATCAAAATATTGGTACTATTAGTGGCAATGTGTCCGCAGTTAATACGGATATGACGGTCAATGCAACTGATGTCACTAATTTATCACAAGGTATTCGCTCTGAAGCCACTCAAAATATTGGAACCATTTATGGTGGTGACGATATGTGTGGTTATTACGGTCATTACTGCTAATAGTTAGGCATAAGTAACCTGCTAGCCCTTTCCCCTAGCAGGTTATTTTTTGCTTTCACCCGATGTCTTAAACACCAGCCGCATTATTAGTAAGTCGATTGGAAAAAAACTATTCGCATACTTACAATTAGAAAATTATAAATCATGTCAATAGGAAATTTCCATGTTAAATATTCTTCAAAAGGCTTTTTTAATTTATTGTGTTAGCAGCTTAAATCAAACCGCACTTTCTGAACCTAAAGCCAAAATGCTCAATCAAGATTCTAATTATTGCACTATTTTTGCGCATTTAAATAGTGGTGATATTCCTAAGGAGTGTCCTAAAATTCGTAAAAAACGTGGAACAAAAGAACAGGATATTAAAGAGAGAACCGTTACCTTTCAATCAATTTACTTTAATTATAATAAGGTAACTTTATTGAAAGAATCATTTAATGTGTTAGATACTATTATTTTGGTGTTAGACCATCCCAAAATGTTAAAAAAAACCATTCGTATTGAGGGTCATACCGATTCGAAAGGCAGTGATCGCTATAATAAATCACTTTCAAAGCAAAGAGCACTCTCTGTCAAACAGTATTTTGTACAACATGGGATTACAGCGAAGCGTCTAATTACAAAAGGTCATGGATCTAAATATTTATATGATAGCGAACATCCAGAAGATGGAATAAATCGACGTGTTGAGTTTGTCAACATCACTTTGTGAGATCATTATGAAAAATACACTTACCATAACACTGATTGTTATAATTGCTTGTTTTTATTCGAAAAGTTATGCGGATTCAATCAACTCTCGCACGGACCTAAAACCTAAATCACGCGTAAGAGTCAATAAAGCATTGGCAAAGTCTTATGTTCCTTTAAGAAAAAATTATGGTAGAAAATCAGACGAACACACCTCCATTCAACGGGGCAGTGTTGGGTCAAATAGAACGTCTGCAAGTAGTATTCAAACGATTAATAGTTTTAGCAATGTTCGATATGCGCCAAGAGAAGTCGTGACTTCTGTTCAAGGCGATATTATTAATATTTGCTTTCATTGTCGTTAATTACTCTGGCATTTTGTCCACGCTTAACAACATTTAAATGGTAATAAAAATGAAAAAATTAACCTTTTATGGAATGTCTGCAACCTTGTTGATTGCATTTAGCTCTGTCGCTTCTGCGGCGCATATTGTCAATCCTACTTATGATTTTGGTCATGATGCGATTGGTAATGAATTTGGCGCTTTAATGATTACCAGCCCAGATATTGTCGATAGAAAAGGTTCAAACTTTGTCACAGCAAGAGCTTATGAAGATCAAGGAGCTTTAAAAACAAACTATAGCATTGCTGACCAAGCTTATTTTGCCTATTTAGATGACTTTTCAGGTCAAAATGAGGGAGGACTGGGGGTTTGCAAAGAATTAACAGGCAATCAATGTGTTCCTGGAAACGATGATAGTGTCACTAAAGGTGAGGTTTTAAGACTTTCTTTTAACGCAATAGAACGTATTGAGCAAATTGAATTTCATAATGCAGATCATAAGCTAGGTTTTACAGGTGATGTGGATATCTCAGTCGATGGTGGTGCTTTTATGACTTATGCGTTAGCGCATATTTTAGACCTGGGTTTAACAGGTACAAATTTCTTATTTAGAAATGGGAATGCGGGCGAATCCGTAGGAGAGCAGTTCTACGTTACCGCGATTAACACCACCCCAATTCCTGCAGCCGTTTGGTTGTTTGTCAGTGGCTTAGGTTCTTTAAGTTACTTTCGTAAGAAAAAATCCAATCTTAAATTAGTCGCTTAATCAATATATTATTTTTAATTTAACCTATGCGTTTCACTGTCAAAGAATTCACAAGAAACGCATACCCTTTTCAATCTTGTCAAGACATTACTTAAAAAACGACCTATCAGCATACTGATATTTAAAAATCATATCAATAGGAGATACCCCATGTTATTAAATACCATCCAAAAAACGCTTTTGACCCGTTCAAATAACCGTTTACCTCAACCCGATATGAGTGATCATCAAAAATCACTGAATCATCATCCTCATTATGACACTGTTTTTGCTTATATTAAGCGAAAAAAACATTCAAAAAAAACGCGTAGTATTCAAAAAATGGATGCACAAAATATCAAACGAAAGCCTTCGTTAACATCTTCTGTTTATTTTGAGTGTAACAACGCGATTCCTTCTGAAGAATTATTAACCATGTTAAATAAAGTAATAGCCATTCTTTAGCTTCTTAAAAGCTTCATCAGCAAAACCCTAGAGTTAATATTAACTCATCTTATTCCCTTAAAAAAAATAATGTTTTTTAAGGGTTTAATGTGATTGATCTATTTAAGACAGGAGGTGCAATGTTAATGAAATAACGTTTGTGGCGTTATACCCACATCAACTTAATTTAACTCAATGAGGAAAAAAATGAAAAATATAACATTTCGTGGAATATCTATTGCTGTATTAATGAGTATTAGTGGAATGGTTTCAGCGGGTCCTATCGTAATAGGGCTAGGTGGATACAACCATAATCATATAATCAACCCTGAATATGATTTTGGTCATGAAGCCATTGGCAATGAACACGCTGCATATTCTATGAATTTAAACAATGGTGTTACTGCCAATGCTTATAATTTATCCGACCCTTCAATTCCTTTATACGCGTATTTAGACGACTTTTCAGCAGGAAAAGAAGCTGGTCTAGGGGTTTGTGAAACCCTTAATCATAACGGTTTATGCTATCAAGATAATGTCGGTAAAAACGAAGTAATAGGACTTTCTTTTAACAATGAAATTACGATTGATCAAATTGAATTTCATAACGGTAATCATAAAGGTTGGTTTCACCCTACAAAAGGTCAAGTGAGTATTTCGGTGGATGGAAGTGGCTTTACCCCTTATGCACTGTCACATATATTCAATACGAGCTTAACAGGCACTAATTTTTTATTTGCTAATACCAGTTTAGGACATCATGCAAGTGCAGGAAAAGAATTCTATATTACAGCGCTTAATACTCAAGTAGTAACACCTATCCCTGCCGCGGTTTGGTTATTTGTAAGTGGTTTAGGTTCATTAGGATTATTTAGAAAAAGAAAAAAAGGCCTTAATGCGATTGCCGCTTAGGTTTTGAATTCACCCTTTAAAGGAGTTCAATACGTTCCCAAATAATTTCACACCTACTTTTAACGTGGGAACGTATTAATTTCACCCCCTTTATAAGCATAATAATATAAAAATAAGCCGTGAAATTTTAATATTTATTTTTAATTATACAAAAAAACAAATAAAAGTTGTTTTAACCACTAAAAGTCATTAAATCCATCTTGAAGGGATGAGTGTACTTAAACTAAAAAGTATTTTAAATAACATAAAAAATGATATTGAAATACTTCCCCTGATTAATAATTAACGGTGACAACAATGAAACAACTTTCTTTTTATGGTGCGACAGCGGCTTTACTTTTAATGATGAGTTCTGCGGCTTCTGCAGCACATATTAGTGATGCTCAATTTGACTTTGTCAAACTGGCTAATATTTCAGAATATGGCGCAAACTCAATCAATATTGTTAGTGAATGGGGTGGACGGTCAGTCACGGCAACCGCTTATAGTGGTGGTTCTCCTGCTTACGCTTATCTTGATGGGCAAAATGCATTAAACATGCCTGCAGGGCTTGGTGTCTGTGATCAACTTGATGCGGGTAACCAGTGTATAAATGGTAGCCATGATGATGTTAACCCAACACAAATACTAAAGCTTTCTTTTGATTCTGTTTACACCATCAAGGATCTTGAATTACATAATGCTTTTCATCTTGATAATCCTTGGGATGGCACTATTGACATCAGCGTTGATGGGGGGGGTTTTGCCTCTTATGCCTTGTCTCATGTATTACATCTAGGTTTAACAGGAACAGACTTTTTGTTCGCTAATAATAATGTGGATGGTGGAACTCCTCTTAATCCTGGGAAACATTTTTATGTTGCAGCGGTTAGTACCACACCTATTCCAGCCGCTGTTTGGTTATTTGTAAGTGGTTTAGGTTCTTTAGGGTTCTTTAAGAAAAGAAAAAAAGGGCTTAATGTTACTGCTGCTTAGTATTAATTAATCACTGAACAAATAATAAAATATTTTCAATACGTTCTCAAATAAGTATTCTCATCTTACACTTGAGAACGTATTAATTGTTTATCCTTCCTCTTTCTATATCTCCCTCAAAAATATCCTCCTATCTTTCTTTAAAAATTCATCTTGAAGAAAGTGCGGTTGTCAAAAAGTTAAAAAGATTCTTCAAGCTAACCATTCTGTTTATATTCTCATAAAAATCACAGTATAAAAATAAATTTTATAACCACTAAAAAAACGTATTAATTCATCTTGAAGAAAGCGTGGTTACTCAAAAAAAACCATAAAAATTTAAAAAAGTTTTTGAATAAAGTGATCAGCTTGTTAATTAATTTACGATAATTTTAGGTTAAAAATTATCTTCACGGATATTTATCCACTTTTTTATATTTAACCCTTAATGGTAAACAAAATGAAAAAATTAAATTTTTATAGCGTAACAGCTACTTTATTAATTGCATTTAGTTCGATGGCTTCCGCTGCCCATATCGCTAACCCTGAATATGATTTTGGTCATGATGCGGTTGGCAATGAACATGGAGCGACATCTATACTTCTTAATGCTAAACGTGGACATGAAGATAATTATGGACACCCAGGTCTGCATTCTGGAATCAATCAAGTTACTGCTACAGGTTATAAAGATCAAGGGCTTGGAAAAACAACGTATGGCGTAGGCGATCAAGCTTATTATGCTTATTTAGATGATTTTTCCAGTAAAAAAGAAGCTGGTCTTGGTGTTTGTAAGCAATTAGGCACCGTGAAAGGGCGTGCAAATCAGTGTGTTCCTGGTAATGATGATAATGTGACAAAGGGTGAGGTTTTAAAGCTTTCTTTTAAAGAAAAAGAAGCGATTCATAAAATTGAGTTTCATGATGCAAATCATAATTGGGACTTCACGGGGAATGTTGATATTTCAGTAGATGGAGGTGATTATGTCACTTATGCACTTACACATTTTTTAGATTTGAACTTATTGGGTAAAGACTTCTTGTTCAGAAATGGGAATGCGGGTGAAACTTTTGGTGAACAATTCTATATCACTGCTATTAATACAACTCCAATCCCAGCAGCTGTTTGGTTATTTGTGAGTGGATTAGGCTCTTTAGGCTATTTTCGTAAGAAAAAACCAAATCTTAAGTTAGTTGCTTAATTAATATATTGCATTTAATTTAACCAATGCGCTTTGATGTGAAAGATATTATTTTTCACAAAGAAGCGCATTTTTATGTAAACGACTAAGTAGTCATACAAAAGTTAT
>JAGLEW010000035.1 GCA_023144875.1 Methylococcales bacterium | reverse complement strand
TATAAATATTTAGGGGATCGAACTATTGAAGGAATTGATTGTTTTTTAGTGGCGTTAACCCCTAAATACAAGCATTCAGGGTATACGCGCATGCAAGTTTGGGTTGATAAAAATCGTTATATTCCGATTAAAACGGATTATTATGACCGTAAAAATACCTTATTAAAAACCCAATTATTTAAAGACTATCAACAATACTTAAATCAATATTGGCGTGCAAATGAGCAAATTATGAGCAACCATCAAACGGGTAAAACCACCACCTTATTTTGGAAAAACTACCAATTTAAAACAGGATTGACCGAACGTAATTTTGATAAAAACACCTTAAAACGTGCGCGATAAAGGTTATTTATTAGGCTGGGGGGTGGTCTTATTATTGATTATCCCCCGTGTTAACGCCGTCGATTTTTCAGGCAATATTGGCATCGAAAGCTTAGGATTTTTTCACAATGGCATAGGTTCTGCCCAACACAACCATTATTTGTCAGGTAGTATAGAGCTTGAACTCACGCATGAATGGGATAATGGCACTCAAAGTATTGCTTTTGTGCCGTTTTATCGCTATTCCCAACACGATAACCGGCGTACCCATTTTGATATTCGAGAACTGACGTGGATGAAGACCTCACAAAACTGGGAGCTTCGGGTCGGTATTCGCAAAGAATTTTGGGGGGTTACTGAATCGCAACATTTAGTCGATATTATTAATCAAACCGATAATGTGGAAAACACCGATACCGAAGATAAACTCGGACAACCCATGATTAATCTGGCGCTGATTCAAGACTGGGGGACGATTGATCTTTATTTATTAGCAGGCTTTCGAGAAAGAACCTTTGCAGGACAAGCAGGGCGCTTACGCTCAATCCCTGAAATCGACATGGGCGAGGAACGCTATGAAAAAAAGGGGATTGAAAAACATTTAGCTTACGCTATTCGCTGGTCACATTCAATCGGGGACTGGGATTTAGGGTTCTCTCATTTTTATGGCATGAGCCGTGAACCATCCATTCAATTTAACGTTGATCATAACGGAAAAATTACCTTACGTCCGTATTATGAAATGATCCATCAAACAGGCATTGACGTTCAAGTCACTAAAAATAGTTGGCTCTGGAAGTTGGAATCCATCGTGCGTTCAGGGCAAGGAAAAACCTTTTACGCAGGCACGGGCGGCTTGGAATATTCTTTTTATGATGTGATGGCGTCAGGGTTGGATATTGGGTTGGTTGCCGAATATTTATACGACAGCCGAGGCAATAATGCACCGTCACCCTTTCAGGATGATTTTTTGGCGGCCGTACGATTTGCACTCAATGACACCCAAAGCACCGAAATTTTAGCAGGCGTTATTTTAGACCGAAGTAGCAGTAGTAAATTTTATAGCATTGAAGCCAGCCGCCGATTAGGGGATAACTGGAAAGCCGAATTAGAAGTACGACTATTTAATAACGCCCCTGCGAATGATCCTGCTTATTTATTTCGGAACGACGACAACATTCGCTTTGAATTAAAATATTACTTTTAAATCCAAAAATTATTTTAGCGGCAAGCATTGATTATACCTATAAATCATCTTGAAAGTTGATGAGGTAAATAGACCAAATAAATTATGGAACTTGAATGATTTGACAGGCTTTCTTCACTTTAATAACCACAAAGAGGATAACAAAATGATGAGAAAATTAGCGGCTGAGTTTATGGGGACATTCTGGCTGGTATTAGGCGGTTGTGGCAGTGCCGTTTTAGCGGCGGCTTTTCCTGATGTTGGTATTGGGTTATTAGGGGTTTCATTTGCATTTGGGCTAACAGTTTTAACAATGGCGGTGGCAATCGGTCATATTTCTGGTTGTCATCTCAACCCAGCGGTTTCAATCGGGCTTTGGCTAGGGGGGCGATTTTCAACCAAAGACCTTATTCCTTATATTATCACCCAAGTGATTGGTGGAATAGCAGGCGCGGCAGTTTTGTATATCATTGCCTCAGGACAAACAGGCTTTGATGCTAGTTCAGGGTTTGCCGCAAATGGGTATGGGATACATTCCCCTGGTGGCTACAATCTAACCTCAGCATTTGTCACCGAAGTCGCCATGACCTTCATGTTTTTAATGATTATTTTAGGGGCAACCAGCCAATATGCACCACAAGGATTAGCTCCCATCGCGATAGGGCTTGGGCTCACATTGATCCATTTAATCAGTATTCCTGTCACCAACACCTCGGTTAATCCTGCAAGAAGTACTGCGGTTGCCATTTTTCAAGGGGATTGGGCGATTTCTCAATTATGGCTTTTTTGGCTTGCCCCAATAATCGGTGCTATTTTGGCGGGTATTTTCTATCGCTGGATTGAGTCCGATTGATTAGCTCATGGTTTTTTTGTGATAACAGTCTCGTATTACAGACACTTAAAAACCTGATAGCGCTTTGAAACCCCATCAGGTTTTTTAAAGAGACTTATTTTGTAGCCACAAACATGCAATATTCTGCCAGCTTTTCATGAAAGAAATCATATTGAGCAAAGCCAACATTATAATTTGCTGTTTGAGCTTTAGATCGTAAGCCTAAAAATTGACTTATTTTTTGCACAGGCTCTAGGCGTTTTGCTGTTTGATACATATGTTTTGAAGAGGGTAAAACCTGCTTGCTAATGTCATAGATTTGCGTAATCGAAAACCCTGTATTTTCGATTGTGCTCGCAAAAGCTTGTCGATCCGATAAATTGGGCACTGCCCAGCCATTTAAAAAAGCCATTACCGATTGCCATTGCTTTTCCGTAAACGTTCGTTGCAACATGAAGGCATCAGAAACCGCCAAACGTCCGCCTTTACGCAACAAACGATACGCTTCTTTTATAAAGTCGGCTTTATTTAAGGTGTGACAAACACTTTCTACCGCCCAAATCACATCAAAAGATTCGTCTTCAAATGGCGTTTGGCAATAGTCTGCCATTTTAAAATTCGTTAATGCCTGCAAATTACGTTTTTGCGCACTCTTCATCGCATAAGCGACTTGCTTATCACTCAACGTAATCCCCGTCACTTGATTGCCATGCTGCTCTGCCATCCATAAAGCACTACCACCCAAACCACAACCAGCATCAAGCACATGATCTGACGTTAAAATCCCTGCGCGCTTGTAAAGTTCTTCATTGGTATTTAATAACGCTTGGTGATGATTATACGGTTTATTTTCGTTCCAATAGCCATAATGCAAGGCTAAATTACGATTATTACACCACGCAAATAAATAATCTTGATGGCAATCGTCATAATGTTCAATAGTCTCTTCCAAAAGCGTTTCAGAGTTTGCCTCATCGGGAGTAATCGTTTGATTATGATAATCTTTGCTTGGGTCTAAGTAATAAGTGGTCACAGAAAATGTAGGGGCTAATAATTGAAGAGAGGACGCAAAACTATAACTATTTTTTTATTCTAAGGTTAGTAATTTTTCCCAGCGATTGATCATGATGCAAAATAATTTAGCAGTTTGTTGAGCATCATACAGGGCCGAATGCGCTTGTTCGGCATCCCAATCAAGTCCTGCGGCATGAGCAATTTTTGCTAACACGGTTTGTTGATACATTAACCCACCTAATGTCGCGGTATCAAAACAACTAAAGCCATGAAAAGGGTTACGTTTGAGTTTGGTGCGTAATATCGCCGCATTTAAAAAACCAATATCAAAGGCAGGATTATGCCCCACTAAAATGGCTCGATTGCAATTATTACGTTTAATCGCTGCTCGAATAGGGGCAAATAAACTCACTAATGCCTCTTTTTCATCAGCTGCCATTCGAAAAGGATGATAAGGATCAATACCTGTAAACTTAAGTGCCGCAGGGTCAAGCTCACTATTTTTAAAGGGAATAATATGCTTAGAATGGGATTCTGTAATTTCAAAAAAACCATCACTGTTTCGTTCAACAATGATCGCCGCTATTTCTAACAAGGGGTTTTTTTGCGGATGAAAACCTGCAGTTTCAATATCAACAATAACGGGTAAATAGCCTCTAAAACGACTTTCTAAAGGAGTTTGAAATTTTGATGTCATAGCGTAAGCAATTTTTTTGAAATTTTTAAGGGTTCTTGTTAGCGCGTTTTGCTCGAAAAAAATCACGTAACATTTTGGAGGTCTCTAACGCTAAAACCCCTGCTGTCCAGTCAACTTTATGATTTAAAAAATCGGCATCACTTAATTGTAAGGCGTTACAAATTGCGCCACGCTTTTCATCATAAGCCCCAAACACCACGCGTTGAATTCGGCTGTGAGTAATTGCACCCATACACATAACACAAGGCTCTAAGGTGACATATAAAACGGTATTTACTAACCGATAATTTTTAAGTTTTTTGCCTGCCGCTCGAATTGCCATAATTTCTGCATGTGCGCTGGCATCAAATGTCTGTATTGGTTGATTCCAACCTTCGGCCACTAAATTATCATTTTTAACTAATACCGCACCGATAGGTACTTCACCTTGATTTTCTGCACGTTGCGCTAAACGAATGGCATGACGCATCCATGATTCATCCGTCATTATAGTGGACTTTTAACGCGTGGTATTCACTTTCTTGAGGACGATGTAAAAAAAAGCCTAAAAAAGCTAAACCACTAAAAATATATAAATTATTCAGCGTATCGCCCATGCTAAACAGCAGGAAACCATAAAACCCTAACGATGCCATTAAGGTTTGAGCCGTCATGGTTAAAAAAAAGTAGCGCTGATTTAACGATTTAGGTGTACTAACCGTTTGAATTAAGCGTCGTTGAATGTGACGTATCATGTTCGCTAACGGAAAAGTAATAATCGCAATCACATAAAAAAGTGTTCGGGTTGATTCAGGCTGGTTTCCTAATACTGCGTTTGTTTGTATCATCTCAGGCATAAAAAGAGCGATAACAAGATACGTTATTTGTACACAACATAAAAAACCAATAAGACACCATGCAAAGCTAAAATTTGAATCAACATTCTTTTTTTCAATCATGCGTTTTTTTCGACAAGCTGTGAACTAAGGCCATAAAAGCAAAAAAATCATAAAAAGTATGAATAATAATAGGCGTAAAAAGATTGCGACTCTCGCCAATATCCAGCGACCAGCCTAAATAATAACTAATCAGGGTCGCTAATAAACCATATAATGGCGTAATAGCGTGTAATAACCCAAAAACCAGACTTGATACGATCAGTCCAATTCCCATCCCAAGACTTTGCTCTAACCACGGTTGCAACACGCCTCGAAATAAAACTTCTTCGCTAATACCCGTTATTGTCGCTAAAACTAATAAATCCGTCCAATGATATTTTTGTAAAGACCCCCCCATGGTTTCTAGTAAAATCTTTTTTATTTCTTTAAAAGAATTAAACGGCATTTTTTCAGTGATAAAGTACAATAATATAAGGGGTAATGTCCCTATTAAGCCATAAAAAACCACCGTCTCTGAAAAATAGACATCCGCAAAGGGGTTAATATCCGTCATCCAACCTAAAACAACGGCTGTAACAACAAAAAACGCTTCAAAATAACACGCTGTTTTAAAAAAATGATCACTCGAAGTGGTTGAAAGGCTCATAGTATTTTTATTAGAGAGCTAAAAAGGTTGTTTATCACATTAATAGCCCACATTATCCCCTTTTCTTAAGGGGAATCAACCATCCATGAACACCTTACTCATTATTGCTCAATCAGGGCAAATGTTAGCTCAAGCCGCTTCTAATATTGGGCTAACCTTTTTTGTGATTGATTGTTTTTCCGATCGAGATACTCACGCGTTAGCTGCCGATTTATATCAAGTTTCGTCCTTAGCAATTGATAATATTCAGACAGGCGTTAAAAAATTTAAAAAAAATTGTTCCTTTTGTCTTTATGGCAGTGGTTTTGAAGCTTACCCCGAAACACTGGTTTTTTTAGCCTCTCATTTTCAACTTTTAGGGAATTCTTCCCGAACCTTTAACGCTTTACAAAATAAGCCTGCTTTTTTTCAACAGTTACAGCGATTAAATATCACTTATCCAGCGGTTTATGTTACCCCTCCTGCTTCAAAAAAAAACTACCTTATTAAACCTTATCAATCATTAGGGGGTGAAAATATACAACGACTAACATCGGTTAATACTCATCCGTTAAAAAAAAATACGTTTTATTATCAACGTTATATTAAAGGTGAAAATTTATCGGTTTTATTTTTAGCTCATAGGGAATATGCACGTGTTCTTGGCTACAATCAGCAATGGACGCGCCCTGATTCGTTTGTATTTTCAGGTATTATGAATCACGCAACCTTAGCCAAACAGCATCAACATACGATACAACAGTGGCTAAAAAAATTAACCTCACATTATCAATTACAAGGTTTGTGCAGTTTGGACTTTATTTTATATAAGGATCAGTGTTATTTGCTGGAGATTAATCCCCGCCCCCCTGCGAGCATGATGCTCTACCAAGCGAATTTATTACAACATCATTTATTAGCCTGTCAAAATAAAGTAGACCAGCAAACTATTTTTTTATCAAAAAAATACACCGCATATCAAATTATCTACGCACCAAAGCACATAAAAATTCCACAAACCATGCAATGGGCATCCTATTGTCATCATATTCCAAACGGAGGACAAATTATTCCCAAAGACAGCCCTATTTGCAGTATGATTATCAGCCAAAATAGTAGTACCTCGTTGCTTGAAACATTACAACGCCAACAACACCGTCTTTTTAACCAACTTAAGCCAACAATATGATTGAATACAGCGCAAGCGTCAATAAATTAAGCCAGCCACTCGTCCAAGAATTGCTCGATAATGCCGATAAATTACGGTTAGAAATACAAACCCTAGACAACGGCTGTATCATCATTGATGCAGGAATTGATGCCCCAGGTGGATTGGAAGCGGGTCGTATTATTACCGAAATTTGCTTAGGTGGCTTAGGCACAGTCAGTATTAATCATAGCCCTCAAGCTAAAAACTGGCCTGTTACCATTAACGTCCACACCAGCAACCCTGTTTTAGCGTGCTTAGGCAGTCAATATGCAGGCTGGAGCTTATCCCATGATAAATACTTTGCCTTAGGTTCAGGTCCTGCACGCGCTATGGCGACTAAAACCGTTGGAGAAGATGATGAACCCGTTGAAACCCTTTACAACGAATTAAGCTATCAAGACAACGGTGAAGAAACCGTGTTAGTGATTGAAAATGACAAAATTCCACCCATGGAAGTTATTAATAAAATTGTTCAAGCCTGTGATGTTGACCCTGAAGATTTAACCATTATTGTCACACCAACGAGCAGTCTCGCAGGCTGTGTACAAGTAGTTGGGCGCGTATTAGAAGTCGCAATGCATAAAGCTCACGAGCTAAAATTTCCGCTAGAAGATATTATTGATGGCAGTGGCAGTGCGCCGCTTTGTCCTCCGCATCCTGATTTTGTACAAGCCATGGGGCGCACCAATGATGCGATTTTATTTGCAGGTCAAGTGCATTTGTATGTCAATGGATCCGATGAAGCCGCTGAAAAATTAGCCAAAGAACTCCCAAGCTCCACCTCAAAAGATTACGGTAAACCCTTTGCCAGTGTTTTTAAAGAATACGACTATGATTTTTTTAAGATTGATGGGATGTTATTTAGCCCTGCAAAAGTGATTGTAACCGCCCTAGAATCAGGCAACAGCTTTCATGCAGGTAAATTAGATTATGATTTATTAAAACAATCGTTTGGCGGTTAACGTTTCGACAGATAAGGCGAGAAAGAATCAACCTTTCTCGCCCTAACCATAAAGTTTATTTTTGCTGATGTCGTAAAAAAATACGATCAAGTTTTCGATTAAGCTCATCGGAGCGATTTTCGGATGCAATCACATTGGCTCTTAATCCACTGATTTGATCTTGCAAGTTATCAATATCTGAATTGGTTGCACAGCCTGTTGATAAAGCCACTACCATCATTAATAAAGATAGTTTTAACGCTTTCATTCTATTTCCTTTCATATTCACTGAATTAACCAAAGATTATATAACGATGCCTTTAAAAAATGAAGGTTTCTAACTACCAATATCTGCCTTTAAATCTCGGAACTACTTAATAAAACAGGTTTTTTCAGACACTACTTCTGCTTCTTTTAAACGTTTTCTCAGCGACTTTGATTGCTCAGGGTCTCGAAAGGCTGAACCATTTTCACCAGGTGTTTTTCGTAAATAATCAAAGGTATTTGCAGCTTCAAATTCAGCAAAGGTTAACGTTTCAGCCATTTTATCAATCTTGCAACCACAGGCATATTGATTAATATAGTTTAAGCCGCCGTGTTTCGCGACACAATCCAAGACATATTTTACACGATCCCGCGTTGGGTATTCATTCAGATACGTCTTAACCACCGCCTCTGTTTCTGTCGTCTCAGCACTTTTTTCTGTCTCCGTATTTGTTTCAGAAATATCACAACTGGTCAATATCAGAAGTAAAAACAGGGCGCATAATTTTGAAACCATTCTCTTCATAGCATTTGGAAAGTAAGTTTTAGGAAGCGTAGATTCTAACAAGATGTGCCTTATTCTTCGACTGCAAAATCAACAATAGCTTTTAACATCGTATTCATTTTTTGTGCAAAGGTATTTAATTGCACTTGCGAGGTATTTGTCGGCAATAAATGAGTTTTTACAATTACTTTGCCTTGATATTCATACACCACCACATTACAAGGCATATATTTAACAAAATGCGGCGACATTTCCAGCAAGGTTTTTGCGTGGGTTAAATTACAAAATTGCAGGGTATCATAATTTGGAAACCCTTTGGTTCCCCGATCTCGAATCACCTTCCCGACCCGACTATGCCCTGTTATTCTAAAATTATGCTCACTGATAGCGATCTCTAATTCAGCAATCACATCCTCATAGTCTTTATTCGTAAAGGCTTCATAATAAGCCATCATAGGAGGTTTTGAAACAGGACTAGCACAACTTGCAATTAGCCAAAAACTTGCGACAATAAGAACTCGTTTAAACATCATTTTTTACATTAAAGGTTGGATAATGGCAGTACACACGCACGTCACAGGGGTTATTCTGGCAGGTGGCTTAGCGCGGCGAATGAATCGTCAAGACAAAGGGCTGATTCATTATCACAACCAGCCATTAATTACCTATGCTATTGATGCAATGACCGCAACGGTTGACAGTACGCTCATTAATGCCAATCGTAATCACCAAGACTACGCTCAGTTTGGTTTGCCCGTTATTGCCGATCAAAATGATTCCTTTGATGGCCCACTTGCGGGTATTTTATCAGCAATGCTTACCACAAAAAATGAAACCTTACTGGTGATGCCCTGTGATTGCCCCTTAATTCAATCGAAACACCTAAATAGACTGTTAACGACCCTGCTCTCTTCTGAAGCCGATGTTGCCATTGCCTTTGATGGTAAGCGGGTTCACCCTGTTTTTTTAGCCATTAAAACCCACTTAAAAGACAGTTTAAAAGTATTTTTAAAGGCGGGAAATCGTAAAATATACCATTGGTTACAACAACACTCGATGACTCAGGTGGACTTTAGCGATCAAGCCAATATCTTTACCAATATCAATACCCGAGAAGAACTAACCGCCTTAGAAGCCTCACAAAAACCGTTCATTAAAATGAGTGATGCGGGCTTAAGCATTGCCAATACGGTGACCGTGACCGATGAAAAAGGCAAATTACGTGACATTCAACTCGTCACCGAACGACCAATGACCTTATATGTCGATAAACAAGAAATTGTGACCCTAATGAGCATGGGAAC
>JAGLEW010000034.1 GCA_023144875.1 Methylococcales bacterium | reverse complement strand
CCATTAAAGCCGTACAAGTGGACTGGGAAACCGAAGCCGTCGCCGTCGTAACCCATCATCAACACAGTGACTTTTCAGAAAAAATGAAACAGCGCACCATTACCACAGGCTGTGGACAAGGCACGGTATTTGGGCGCTTAATGGATAAATTAAACCAAGTCACACTGCCTGAGATTACCTTAAAACAATCCACCCTTTACGCCATGCTTGATGCCTTAAAAACCCATAATGACGTCTATAAAAAAGCAGGCGCGGTACATGGTTGCGCTCTCAGTACGGGAAATAAGATTGATTTTTTTATCGAAGATGTCGGGCGACATAATGCCGTTGATGCTATTGCAGGTTATATGTGGCTAAATAATATCAACGGTGAGGATAAAATTTTTTATACCACAGGGCGTTTAACTTCTGAAATGGTCATTAAAGTCGCACAAATGGGTATTCCTATTTTATTATCACGCTCAGGCGCCACTCAAATGGGCTTAGAAATGGCGCAACAAACAGGGGTTATTTTAATCTCACGCGCCAAAGGTAAACATTTTCTAGTGCTAAATAAAGCAGATTCTATACACTTTGATGCTGAATAACCCTTATGTAGTTAGAAATATTCGGTATTTTAGGATTTTTAAAGCAGTTTTTTAGCGTTTGATAATCAGTATAATAATTCTCACCTTTACCAAATACAAAGTTTTGGATTTTATGTTTGATGCCGTTAAAATATCCACCTTGGAAACCAAACCTTAAGGAAAAAATATTATGCCATTAACAAAGAATAATTATTCAAAAATAACATTTATAATTATCATGATGATATTTACAAGTACCAATCTTCATGCGGATAATACACGACCATCAAGTATCTTAAGCGTCATAACAGGGGATTGGAATCAAGATAAAAAAATAGATGCGGCAGTATTAACTATTAATAAACAACAACTCGTTGAGCTGTATATTTTCTTAAATAATGATAAAAATAGATTAAGACCCGTGTTCTATAAAGAAGATATTGTTTGGGTAAATTTAGGCTCTGGGGGTACTTATCTTGAAACAGCTTCTAATAACAGCTCTTTTTTTCTGTATTCAGATAGAAAATTTGCCACCAGAGACACATGGTCTCAAAAATTAACTATTTCCTATAGAAATCAAAACTTTATTATGAGTGGTTATTTCTATAATACACATGACACATTAGGAAAAAACCCAGATTTTAATTGTGACATTAATTTTTTAACGGGCAAGGGGTTTGTGAATAAAAAAGCTTTTAAAATAGCCGCTCAAAAAATTAAACTTACAAACTGGTCAAAATACATTCCTAACCAATGCACCACCTAAAATACCTTGTTTTCCCAAGCTTCAGCTTGGAAGTACATACCCGACAAGCTGTGCTTGGAATATGCCCATGATTACACGGTACCTGACATATAAGCCTTGTATTAACTGGGTTTTTAAGTAAGTTCCCTTCTTTTATATTATATTACCCCGCCCCCAAGCTCCAGCCTGGGAACGCATACCTGACAAACTCTTTATAGTAAGCACCAACCAAACCACTAATAAAGTAGTCTGTCTATTTTAATCTTGCTTAGAATGGCTTTTCACCAAGAATATTACCTTGTGGGGTGTAATTACAGACAACCGTTATTTGATTGTTACAGGTTGAGGTAGCACAACCAACGCCTGTTGTACGGCTCCAAACCATTTGTGTATAATGACCGACCGCTTTAAAATTATCATTATTAATAGCACCCCCCTTGTAGAGTTGTTTCTCATCTTCCCATGACTTTGCCGCATCGACCATATCAAACGCACCTTGGGTGCCTTTAAAAATATTTTCACCATAACCCGAATCTTTACTGTGTTCAAAACCACAGCTATTACTCGCTAAATTATTAGCCCATGTTTGTGCGTGTTCGGCCGCTTCTGTTGACCATGTTAATTTTTGTACATTAACGTCGGCTCTTACTTTATTGTGATAATCTAAAACCGCTTGTTGTTCGGTGTTAAGGTTTTTTATCGATTTTGAAGCCAAGTCTAAATTAGCTTTAGCAGTCTTAACGGTATTACTCGCATCGGTGATGCCTGAAAAAGCAGATTTAGCGAGCTTTAAATCATTTAACCCCAATGTTTTTGAAAAATATTTAGAGACATTAGTCTTATTGCTGATTAAGCCACTATCTTTAATACCTTGACTGGTTTTATTAGCTTTAGCGCCTGCGATGATATTTAAAATGGCATGGCCTCGAGTCATCCTTTTGCCATCCAAATGATTTGCCCAAAACGCTAAACCAGCAGAATCGGTTCTACGCCCTAAAAGGTTGGTGTAAATGTCTTTAATAAAATTAACAGATGATTGTGTTTCAGGGTAAAGCGCTTTATATTCATCGGCATTCGCCATGTCATTGGTGATTTTTTGCAGCGCATTGCTTTCTTTTTCAGCGATTAGTTTGATGTTATCTCCCTCTGAATAATATCTATTAAAGGATTTTTTCCAAAAACTAAAGCCTTTTTTATCAGCAGCTCGATTAAAATAGGCAGAATATAATTCAATGATTCGGTCTTCGACACTTTCGCCTGTTGGTTGTTTTACCTCGATTGGTTCTTCTGATTTCGGACTAGAACTAGTAGCTTTGTCTTCCGTATTTTCGCTTGTTGGTTGTTTTACCTCGATTGGTTCTTCTGATTTCGGACTAGAACTAGTAGCTTTGTCTTCCGTATTTTCGCTTGTTGGTTGTGTTACCTTGATCGATTTTTCTGATTTTGGGCTAGGATCAGTAGCTTTGTCTTCGATATTTTCTTTTATTGGTTGTTTTACTTGAATTGGTTTTTCTTCTAATTTTGGGCTGCTATCAATCAAATCACCAAACCATAACACCGCATACCCGTTATAAATCCCAATCCCTAAGGATTTCCATTTAAGTTGTTTCCAAATAGATTGATTTAAAATAACATTATTATGTGCAGAACTTTTTTTCCACATAGCTAGTGCATTAACGGCATTCATATCTGATGAAAACGCCGCATTTTCATAACCATTACCTTTATAAGATGTTCCTAGGCGTTGTGGAGCTTTCCACATACAATTGAAAGTGCTTTGATCTCTTGGCTTATAAGCACAGTCCGACCAACCATGATCTAATTTTTTTAAATTTTTATCAAGATCTTGTACATGGCGATTAGCGACAATCGACAACGCGGGGGATAAAGCAATTGCGGGTAAACCTTTTTCAGCGCGATATTCATTCACAAGCTTGTGTAATTTCAGTTCTTCTGCTTCAATACCATCACCAGCACAAGCGCTTGATTTTAAAATCGTTTGTCCAGTACATTCATCCACAGCCCAGCTACTTGTTGATAATAAACACGCATTAATAAAAAAAATGATTGAAATTTTTTTCATACAAATTAACCTCCTAGTATATAAATTTAATTGAATTTTAGGCTAAGGGTTAAATTAAGTCGGGGTAAAAATATAAAAGTGTGATGTATATAACAACTGTTTGAAATTTTTTAGGATCAACCCTTTTCTTAATCAAGACGTTTAAAATAATGCCATTTACCTTATCTCATACTGTTATTGCTATTCCGCTCTACAAAGGCTATGGACAATTTTTTGTTCTGAGCGCTTTAATTATTGGCACAATTTTACCCGATATTTTTAGTTTTTTACCCCTTGGTATTAGCCGATCTTTCGCGCATTCTTTTTTAGGGTTATTTTGTATTGATATGCCCTTTGGTCTTCTTGTTTATTATCTCTTTCATCGACTATTATCGCCCGTTATTTATTCGCTGTTGCCCTTGTTTGTACAGTGTCGCATTAACCCGAACCTTGCGCATGGAATTTTAGTCAATACCTCTTTTTTTAAAATTATAGCCTCGTTATTGATCGGTTCATTTACCCATATTATTTGGGATGCGTTTACTCACGAGTCAGGTATTTTCGTGTTGTATTTTACAACCCTTGAAAGCACCCTTTTTATCGTTGATGGACATGAATTTAAACTTTATCGTTTACTGCAACATCTGAGTAGTATTGTGGGCTTATTCATTGTGGTTATGTGGGTAAAAAAATGGGGTGAAAGTAGAGAGCGACAATCAACGGTGGTCTTTTATTTCCCTAAAAAATTAATCAGAATGAGCCAAGTAAGTTTAATTGGTTTACCTATTCTCATTGGGTGTTATTATGTCTATTTAAGACGCAACCCTGATATGAACTGGCTTTATGACTTACAGTTTTCAATACGACATGGAATACTTGCAAGCGTTGGTTTTTTTTTAATCAACTGGTTTTTATTAGCTATTTTATATAAATTTTATTTTCGACAATACAAACTCAAAGTTGATACGGCGTTGAATTAATAAATGGAGAACTTTACCCCTCGGTTTTTTCACTCAAGTATCATTCAATAATTAACCACTATAAAAGACTAATTGATGAATCTTTTACAATTTTTTGGAAAAAACACCTTTTCGCACGGCATTCATCCCCCTGAATATAAAGAAACGCACCATAAAGAAACGCGACGGTTGCCTTTTCCACCACAAGTAACGCTATTACTCGGGCAAAGCATTGGCAAACCCTCGGTGTCAATAGTACATAAAGGTCAGAAGGTTCAACGTGGCGAGCTGATTGCGAAAGGCGATGGCTTTGTTTCTGTGCCCTTATATGCGTCGGTGACTGGGACGGTGAAAGGGATTGAGTTGGTATTGACCGCTCGAGGTACACGTGAATCTGCAATTATTATTGAAACCGCCTTAAGTTCAGGACAGCGACAGTTAGAAGGTTTTTCACCTGATGTTGATAGCCTATCGCGGCAAGATTTAATCAAAGCGGTTTGGGATATGGGCATGGTGGGGCTTGGTGGCGCGGCGTTTCCTACTCATGTGAAAATGAGTATTCCCAAAGAATGTAAAATTCATACCGTGTTGGTCAATGGTTGTGAGTGTGAACCTTTTTTAACCACCGATCATCGGGTGATGTTGGAACAGGTGCATAATCTGATTTTAGGGATTAAAATTGCGCTGAAATGCGTTGATGCACCTAGAGCTATTATCGGTATTGAAACAAATAAATTGGATGTGCTGGAGGCTATTAAGCCCCATTTACCGACGGATGGTTCGATTACGATTGAGGCGGTGGTGACAAAATACCCTCAAGGGGCAGAAAAAATGTTAGCCGCCGCCTTGTTAGGCGTGGAAATTCCCTCAAAAGGATTGCCGTCGGAAATTGGCTTAGCAATTTTTAATGTGACCACCTTAGCTGAAATTGGACGATTATTACCAA
>JAGLEW010000033.1 GCA_023144875.1 Methylococcales bacterium | reverse complement strand
TTAGAAATAATTGCAACGGCTCACACCTAAAAACGCTATGTTCACTGCCGCACAGGCAGCTTAGAAAGCAAGACTGGCTTGATTCTTGAACTATTGGGAGTTCACTGCCGCACAGGCAGCTTAGAAAACCCTTCGGTAGACTCAGTACACGGTATATTTGTGTCTGAGTTTGTCGAAACCATTATTTAATGATCGCTTAGAATAATGAGCTTAAAGACGTGAATAGAACAATTAGATAACGTCGCCTGATGAGTTTGAATGCCCGTTTAATAGGACTTGATTTTTATAATAACCATAAATAGGCAATAGAACAGCCAATCATCAGTGTTAGGCTGAGTAAGCACCAAATTAACATTCTTTTTGTTGGACGTGCGTCGGCTGGCATACTTTTATCAAACATTGCCATTGTGTTTAGCCCTGCCAATATAGGCCCCACCACAAATGCAAGTAAGGTTGCTATTTTTACCATTGCCTGCATGGAGGTTAAAAAGAAAAATAAGATAATCAGTGTGCCTATGACAGTAATCGCCAGCCAAAATAAATAGTGTTTTTTCTTATCTTTATGATTGATGTACTGGGGAAAAAGTAATTCGCTAGAGGTGCTTAATGTTCGTGGATAAGCATCTAAACAGGTTAATGTGGTGCTAAACATGGTGGTAAAGGCGGCGATTGCAACAATCGGGTATGCCCAACTGCCGAGTGATTTTTGATATAAATCCATTAATTGACCTGCAAATTTAGCACCGCTGGGGCTAAATGTTTCACCGCTTCCATACATCACTAATGCACCTAAGAGTAAAAAACAAATGGCTAAAACAGCCGTTCCAAAAAAGCCAACTCTAAAATCAAATAAAGCCGCCTTTAAGTTCGGTTTTTCACCTGAATTTTCAAGCTCGGTTTCAGCCCAAATCGAATGCCATACTGAAATATCCATAGGCGCGGGCATCCAACCTAAAAACGTCGCTAAAAATATTAAATGACTGTGTTCTGAAAAGGAGAATTGAATCTCGGCTGTTTTATAAGAAGCAGGGTTATCAAATATCAACATGGTAACGGCAAAAACAGAGGTAACGGATAGGATTAAAATAATGATTTTTACTAATTTATCCAGTAATTTATAGTGTCCCATTGCGAGTAATGAAAAACAAAGGGCGAGTAATCCAAAGCTAATGATTGCGGCGACTTTTTGTGGCTCGAATCCGCCTAAAGATTCTAAATGAAAAATATGGATTAATAAGCCTGCGGTGACAACGGTGACTGCCGACTGAATAATAAGCATGGACATTAATGTCATGGCTATGTAAACCCATACCGCCCAACGGCCTAATTTTTTATAGCCATGTAGAATATTTTGACCTGTCGCCGCCGTATATCGAGGGCCAAATTCAAAAAAAGGGTATTTAATGATATGAATAATTAAAATGGCAATAATTAAATCAAAGCCAAACATGCCTCCTGCTTTGGTGGATTGAACCAAATGTGAAACACCAACCGCCGCCCCTGCGTACATAAGTCCAGGGCCTAATTGAGAGAGTAATGTTTTTTTAGTAGTATTCATAATATCCTCCGTTGAGTGGTTTTGATTGCCAAGAGCCGAAATTATCATCGTTGGCTTTTTTGAATGTGTAAAAAGGGGCAAGGTAGGCGGTTTAAATCCTTAATATAAAATATGGTTTTTATTGAAAGGTTAATGTTAAAAATAAAGAGGCTATACCCTTAAAATATATACAAAAAAACTATTTTATATCGTAATAATCGTTTATTAAAATTATAAAAATAAAGGATTGAATGGGATAATTATAAGGCTATTTATTTGCCGCTCTAAAGAATTTTGCTAGACTCTTTAGGCCTTAGTTAACGAAATTGTTAGCGATAATTTTTTGAAAGTAGAGTGAATGGTTAAAATTTTAGTCCTGCCTATTGTCCTGTTTTTAGTTGGATGTACAAGCGCCCAAAAATTAGAGTTAGTTCAAAATACACCCAAAACCCAAAAAAAACAGTCTCTAAATAAGATTACTAAAAAAATATCTCAGAAAAAACCAGAAGTTAAAGAAAAATCATTATTTGTTAAAAAAATTTTATTAAATCCACAAGAATGTTCTATTCCTATTCTGACCGCAGAAGAAAAGACGGTATTGCGTTCAGTGGCTTTACTGGAAGCGTATCTTAAACAATGGCGTTTTGTTAAATACCGATTAGGGGGTACTAGTCGCCGCGGAATTGATTGCTCGGCTTTTGTGCAACAAGCGTTTAAAAAGCAATTTAATTTCCGACTTCCTCGTAATACCTATGGGCAAGTAAAACGAGGCAAAACAATCTCGAAAAGCAAATTAAAAACGGGCGATTTGGTTTTTTTTAAGACCAGTCGACGTACAAGGCATGTGGGGATTTATTTAAAAGATAATAAATTTATTCATGCCTCTGCCAGTAAGGGGGTCACAAAATCCAGTCTTAATAATAGTTATTGGTCTAAAAAATACTGGAAAGCGAAACGTCTTTCATTTAAAAATTCGATCTTTTTTGATGAAGTGCTACGCCTCGGGCGAGTTTAGGTAATTTTCCTTCCAGTCCCATCGCCGCTTTCATGACTTTATGTTTAACAGGTAAAATACGTTCCGCAAGTCCTAAGCTTAGATTGCGTAAAAATTTTACGGGGGTGATTTGGTTGCTAAAGACGCGATAAAATACGTCCATTACTGTCATCATTTTTAAATTTTCATGGCGGCGGTGACGTTCGTAGCGTTTTAAAACGGCTAAATCCGCTATATTTTCACCTTTTTGATGCGCATTAGTGAGAGTTTCGGCTAAGGCGGCGGCATCTAATAAGCCAATGTTCACCCCCTGTCCTGCAAGCGGATTGATCATGTGTGCCGCATCACCGACTAAAGCTATACCTTGTTTGACATAACGTTGTGCATGTTGGCGTTTTAATGGAAAGCTTGCGACCCCTAAAATTTGATTTACTTTGCCTAAGCAATCAGGGAAAGCAGCGGTTAGCTCGTGTAATAAAGCGGTTTTAGACAGTGATTTTAGTCGTCTTATTTCATCGGCAGAATGATACCAAACAATGGAACCATGATTATCAGAAAGTGGTAAAAAGGCTTGAGGACCTGTGGGGGTAAAGCGTTGCCATGTAATGTCTTGCTGAGGGTAATCCGTTTCAATATAAATCACCATAGCGTGTTGTTGATAGTCCCAACTGGTGACACCTAAGCCCGCGCTTTGACGAATGCGAGATTGTCCCCCATCGGCGGCGACTAATACTTTGGTAGTTAATTGTTGACCATCGTCAAGTTCCAGTCGAGTTTCGGTTAAGGAGTAGTCAATATTTTTAATACCGAGGGGTGCAAAAAGTTTAACATTGGTGAATTGTTGCAGCCTTTCTAATAAAGACAGTTGGGTTATTCTATTTTCGACAATAAAACCTAATTCATCGTGATTAATATCATCACTGCAAAATTCGGTATCGCCTGTGGTTTCAAAAACTCGCATCCGTTTAAATGGGCAAACACGGCGTTTTAAAATACCGTCCCATGCGCCCACAGTTGCTAAAATATTTTTAGAGGCAATGCTTAATGCTGAAACACGTAAGTCATGTGGTTGTTCTGTTGAAAAATCATGTGGAATATTTTTTTCTATAATCCCAACTTTTAAAGGGCTGTTACCAAGACCACAGGCGACTGCGGCACCGACCATACCCCCGCCAACTATAATAATATCGAAATTTTCAGTCATTTGAGTTCATTTAAGTTAAGTTTTTGAAAGGCTCATTCGTTTTATTCATTTACTATATAATGTGATAAAATTGGAAGGTTTCGCTCTAAAAAATTCATGTGAGAGGTGAACGTTTACTTCTTAATTACTTTTTTTATAAAAGATTCTTTGAATCTCTCTATAATGCCAGAACTTTCTGATGTCGTGTAAAAAACATGATGCCGTTCGCTAACTATCACGGATAGTTTTGATAAAATTAGAGAAATATGATTAATCATTTTCAAAATACAGACACTCAAAAAATGCTTTATAACGCTGATTTATCGCAGGACAGCTGCGGAGTAGGGTTCATTACCCATAAACAAAGTCGACAAACTCATGATGTATTATTAAAAGCTCATGAAGCGCTTTGCACTATTCCGCATCGTGGTGGTATGAGTGCCGAAGGTATTGGCGATGGCGCAGGTGTTAATATTGATTTATCATTGAAATTTTTTCGTAAGGTCACTAAAAATGATGCGCTTGAGCTGGGGCAGTTTGGCGTTGCTAATTTCTTTTTTCCTGAAGATCACGAGCACCATGATTCAGATGCGCGGCTTTTAGTTGAAAAATATTTAAACAACTATAATTTTTTAAATATTGTTTGGCGTGATGTGCCTGTCGATTTTGATATTATTAATGCGGCGGCTGTAAAAGCGCAATTACCGATTAAACAGGTGATTTTTGAGCGACCTGAATCGTTAAAAACCGCATCACATGATACTTTTGAAAGCCTTATTCAAGAAGTATTGGTCATGATAGAAGCGGAAGGCTTTACGAATGAAATTTTACAAGGGTTTTACCCTTTGTCGATGAGTTCACGCACGCAAGTGTACAAAGCGCGTTTAAATTCGAATGAAGTGATACCTTACTTTATTGACTTGTACGATCTGGATCACGAAATTAGTACCTTGTTTTTTCATACTCGTTTTTCGACTAATACTGAGCCTGCAACCATGATGGCTCAACCCTTTCGGTATATGTCCCATAATGGGGAATTAAATACAGATAAGAAAAACCGACTTAGTGAACAAGCAATTGCCACTCATCATAATAAAACCCTAGCTTTTCCTAAAGGTCAATCCGATTCAGGGCGTTTAGATCAAACCTTAACTCGTCGTATTAATGAAGATGGACTAGATATTGTCACGGCTATTTTAGCGATGATGCCGCCTGCTTGGGAAAATGATGGGTCATTGTCCGAAGAAGTACGAGCGATGCTGGAATATTTTAGCTTGTACGAAGAAAAAAGTGATGGCCCTGCGGCGATTATTTTTAACGATGGTATTCGGGTGGGCGCACGATTGGATCGTTTAGGATTACGTCCTTTGAGAACAGTGGAAACGGATGAGTATTTAGCGGTTATGTCTGAGGCGGGGCAAATTGATTTCCCTCCTGAAGAGGTTCTAAAGCGTGGTCGTATTGAAGCGGGCGGTATGTTGTATTTCGATCATGAAACTCAAGAATCGTATAACAGCCATCAAGTGATGGAGAAACTCGCCCAAGAAAAAGAGTATAAAAAATTATTGGCAGACAGTTGTATTCATCTTTCTGAGTTAGACAAAATTACCTTACCACATATTGATAATGCGCATAATTTTAGCATTGATCAGCAGCATACGGCTTATTCTTTAAATCAAGAAAGTTTTAAGTTTTTGCTCGATCCTATGTTACAAGCGGGGTTAGAAAAAGTATCGGCAATGGGTTATGGGTTGACGCCAAATGCGTTATCCAAGGCAGAAGGGGGTATGTCGCGGTATTTTAGTCAACGGTTTGCACAAGTGACTAATCCACCGCTGGACTCTTTGCGTGAAAGCGATGGCATGACTTTACGGGTGGCATTAGGTGCAAAACCTAATTTTTCAGAAACCAATTCGAAGCAATTAGTCATTGAATCGCCCGTATTACAGCGCTCTCAGCTCGCGCAAATTTATAAGCAACAAGCGGTCGGTGTTGCGACGATAAAAATGTTGTACACCCCTAATTACAGTGACCCAAGTATTAATGCAGAGAATTTAGACCAAGCGCTTGCAGAGGTTTGTCAGCAGGTTGAGCAAGCCGCGCGTGATAATATCGGTATTATCGTGCTTAGTGATAAAGAAATTTCGATGGAAAAGGCGGCGATTCCTGCTATTTTAATGATCTCGGCAACCAATCAACATTTGGTGAAACAAGGCTTACGCTTTAATTCATCATTAATTGCAGAAACAGGGCAAGTGGCAAGTCCACACGATGTTGCAACGATTTTAGGTTTTGGTGCTTCTGCCGTTTGCCCGTTGAGCATTCACAATCGAGTAATCACGCAATATCAAGATGAAACTGCACAGCAACTCGCCTTGGATAATTTTCAAAAAGGGGTGGCTAAATCATTGATGAAAACGATGGGAAAATTTGGTCTATGTACCGCTGAAAGTTATATTGGCGGTGAATTTTTTGAGTCAAATTATTTAGATACGAATGAGCCTAAACTTAATCGCTATTTCCCTAATATTCATGCCTCAGTGGGAGGTGTTCAATACCTTGATTTAGCAACCAGCGCGACCGAATGGCATAACAAAGCGTTAAGTATTAAAGCCGAACAAGATATTCCTTTTCTAGGCTTATTTAAAGAGCGTCAAGAAGGGGCTGGGCATACGTTTGGTAATGTTTCGGTACGCGAATATATCAAAATGACCGATGAACCCATTTTGTACATTCCCCAACAACAAGCTACGATTGCAAGTGACACTGCTTATACGGATTTTGGCTATAAAAAACGCACCCCTGAACAAATTGATACTTTTGGCATCACGCCTGCGTATCGAAGTTTTGTTAAAAATCTTTATTTAGAGCGCGATTCTCGCCCAGCGGCGTTGCGTGATGTGATTGCTTTTCCTAGTGATCTTTCTAAAGCAAACGTAAGTCAGGATTTTGATGCTATTTTGAATCAACAAAACCTACGGGGAAATAATAATTATTTAATTCGGGGGTTAAAGGTTCATGCAACGGCCGAAAATTTTCAAATTCGCTTTACGGAAAATAATAGCGATGAGCGGTTATATGAATTATCAACCCACTTTGAAAAGCGGTTTGGCGCTGAGAATTTAAAAATCACGGTTGATCGAGATGAGATGAGATTAAGTGTCATTAATAATGCCTTTGTTTTAGGTTATTTCACTTCGATTAAAGCCGCTCCTGAAGCCATTGAATTAAAGGCGGTTCAACCTGCCCATGAAATTACCGCGACCTTAGCGTCTGGGGCGATGAGTCATGGCGCGTTATTATCCGAAGCACACGAAGCGGTAGCAATGGGAACCAATATTGCGGGTGCGATGAGCAATTCGGGTGAAGGCGGCGAGCATTCCAGCCGTTTTGGGACGCTTAAATCCAGCAAAATAAAACAATTTGCCTCAGGACGTTTTGGCGTTTGGGCAGGGTATTTAGCCGATTCTAATTGCGAAGAAATTGAAATTAAAATTGCACAAGGGGCAAAACCTGGTGAAGGGGGTCAATTACCTGCGATGAAAGTGTCGGTTGAAATTGCCTCTTTACGAGGGGGAACGCCTAAAGTTGAATTAGTCAGCCCACCGCCTCATCATGATACCTATTCAATTGAAGATTTAGGGCAATTAATTCACGATGCCAAAGCGGCACGCGTGAAAGTCGTGGTGAAATTAGTTTCCTCTGAAGGTATTGGAACCATTGCCGTTGGAGTCGCTAAAGCAGGCGCTGATGTGATTAATGTCGCAGGCAATACGGGCGGCACAGGCGCGGCGGCGGTGACCAGTTTAAAACATACAGGACGTTCACCTGAAATTGGCATTGCTGAAGTTCATCAAGCCCTTGCACTTAATGGCTTGCGTGATAAAGTCATTTTACGTTGCAGTGCCGCGCATCAAAGTGGGATGGATGTGGTGAAATCGGCGATTTTAGGCGGTGACTCCTTTGAATTTGGCACCACCGCATTGATGATGTTACGTTGTGTCATGGCAAAAAATTGTAACGTAAAATGTCCTGCAGGCTTAACCACCACCCATGAAGAATACAAAGGCGATGCACGCGTTTTAGCGCAGTATTTTATGAATCTTGCCCATGAAGTACGGGAAATTTTAGCGGACTTAGGTTATAAAAGTTTACAATCTATTCGTGGAAAAGCCGATTTATTGCATTTAATTGATCATCCGAGCATGGTGGGTCAATTGAACTTTACGGATTTATTAGCCCAAGTTGATGTGGTTAAAATTTCTGAGCCTATCTATTTAGAGGCGAATTTTTCGATTGACGACCTAATTATTCAGCGTGTAAAAACTGAGTTAATTGAACAAAAAAAATCACAAATTATTGTTGAAGGCACTGAGTTTAAATTAAATAACCTTAATAAAACCGTCGGGGGACAAACGGCGATTGATATTGAGCGTTTATTGCATTATGAATTAACCGATGAACAACGTGCTGTATTACCTATCATTTATACCAATCAACATGAACGGCATTATTTTGCGCCTGATAGTTTAGTGGTTAAAACCACAGGTTCGGCAGGGCAAAGTTACGCCGCTTTTTTAAATGATGGTATGCAATTTGAACACACAGGAACCTGTAATGATGGGGTTGGAAAAACCATGTGTGGCGGAACCGTCATTGTTAAATCCCCTGGGGGCGGGTCAACACGATCAGGTGAAAATGTTTTAATTGGTAATTTTGCCTTATTTGGTGCATCAGGTGGTAAAGCCTTTATTAATGGCGAAGGTGGTGACCGTTTTGCGGTACGAAATTCAGGGGCAATGGCCGTTATTGAAGGCGTGGGTGATTTTGGTTGTGAATATATGATCAATGGCACGATACTTAACTTAGGTGGGTTTGGTAAAGGTTTTTGCACAGGTATGTCGGGTGGTAACGCCTATCAATACGACCCTGAAAATCGCTTGAAAGATTTATATGATAAAACTTCGGTAGAAATGCGTTGTTTAAGTGATGAAACCGAAATTACCAAAACACATGAGCAATTTATTTTAGCCATGCTTCAACAGCACATTGACTATACGCAGTCAGAAAAAGCGCAAACCATTTTAAATAACTGGCAAACGGAACGTCAGCATTTTTTTATTGCGATTCCTTTATTTTTATATAAAACCCAAACCGCAGAACATTTAAAAGCGTCACTTGATCGTAAAGGTATGATTGACGAATTAGCGGTGCATTTTTCACAGCAACAAATTAAAGAAGTTAAAGAAGCTTACCAAAAAGATGAAGCCTTATTTAATGGGGCAATTCCTGATTATGGTGATATTGATAGTCAATTAAGTTTTAAATTAATTAATAGTTTTGCGGTGATTCATAAAGCGGAAAAATTAACCAGTAATTTAGCGCAAGCCTTTAAATTGATTACACAACGTCCCCGTAAATTACAAGATACGTTGGCAAAAAGTATTCGAGACGCTTATGGCAATTATACGGATGAGCAACTGGCTTCTTTATTAGCTCATAAACGAATCCAAGATTATAAGGCCGCCTTAATTAACCGAGATGTACAAAGTATCAATTCCATTGGCTCAACGGCGTGGATCATCAGGCAAGATAAAATTAATCAACAGGCATTGAAAGGCTTAACATCGGTTGATGAATATCTAGCAGGGCAGGTTAGTTTAGATATTGTGCAGGTGATGATGGAGAAATAATCAGCATTTTTTTTGGTTTAGTAACGGTGAGTTAAATGAAATTTCAAAAAATACCAGCGATAAAATCCAGTGAAATTACGGAGCAATCTATTTTTGAAAACCGCCGACAATTGATTAAATTGGCAATGGTTTCTACGGTAGGTTTATTAGTACCAACGCCTAGTATGGCAAAAATTTATAGTAAAATACCAAGTGGAAAACAGTCTGTTAATTTAGAAACGACTGATTTTAAGGATGTGAGTAACTACACCAATTATTATGAATTTACCACCAATAAACAAGATGCGACTCATTTGGCGAAAAACCTAAAAACAGATCCGTGGAGTGTTACGGTTGAAGGTGAAGTCGAAAAAAAAGGGACGTTTTTTTTAGAGGATATTTTAAAAAATAATGCGTTAGAAGAGCGTATTTACCGTTTTCGATGTGTGGAAGCGTGGTCAATGGTGGTTCCTTGGATTGGGTTTTCATTAGCGGATTTTATTAAACAATTTAAACCCACGTCAAAAGCTAAATTTGTTGAGTTTACGACACTCTATGACCCTGAAATTATGATCGGTCAAAAAACAAAGGTATTAGATTGGCCTTATGTCGAGGCGCTACGCATGGATGAAGCGATGAATCCTTTAACCTTTATGGCAACAGGCATGTATGATGACGCTTTGCCGAATCAAAATGGCGCGCCATTGCGTTTGATTGTGCCATGGAAATATGGTTTTAAAAGCATCAAAGCGATTGTAAAAATTCGATTTACTGAAAAAATGCCCGTGACTGCATGGAATAAAATGGCCAAGAAAGAATATGGCTTTTTTGCTAATGTTAATCCTGAGGTGTCTCATCCTCGTTGGAGTCAAAAACGTGAACGAATATTAGGTGCCAGTATTTTTACGCCTAAACGGACGACAGAAATGTTTAATGGCTATGGTGAACAAGTGGCAGGACTTTATAGCAACATGGATTTAAAAACGTTTTATTAATGCGGCGAGTATTTTGGCAAGGCTTAAAAATTCTTGTTTTTATAATAAGTTTAGTCCCTGTTTCTTTGCTACTTTATGATGCATTTACCGACCAGTTGGGTGCAAACCCTATTGAAACGTTGCATTTTAGACTCGGCGACTGGGCATTACGGTTTTTATGTTTAGGGCTTGCGATAACGCCGATTAAAAAAATGACGGGCATTAAAGAGCTGGTACGATTTAAACGTTTATTGGGTTTATACGCTTTTTTTTACGCAAGTTTACATTTTTTAGTTTACATTTGTCTGGATTTATCCTTTTCAATGGATCAATTAATGGATGAAATCCCGAAAAGCCCTTATATTATTGTTGGGCTTTTAACCTATGCTTTATTAATTCCATTGGCATTGACATCCACTAAAAAAATGCAAAAGCGGTTGGGACAAAAATGGCGACGATTACATCGGTTAGTCTACTTAATTGCGATTCTTGCGGTGGTTCATTATTTATGGCTGACTAAAATTGATATAACAGAGCCACTTATCTATATGGGGGTTATTGGTGTGCTATTGGGTTTTCGAATGATAAAGTTTCGTGGTTTACAATGAAAGACTCTAAACACTTTAGCAAGCCCCAGATTATTACTTATTGGTTCTTTATTTTACTCGCACCCTTTTCATTACTCACCGTGACAATGGGTTCACCGCCTGTATTTGTCTGGATATTAGGGACTTTAGCGGTTATTTCAGCGTTTAATAGACTCCGATTTAGCCAATTAGGTCTTTTAAAATACATCGCAGGATTTGCCTTTGTCCTCTACAGTGGTGCTTTAGGACTTTTATTTTATGATGCTATCATTGATTTTTTAATCGGGTGATAGGTTAAGTGGATTAACATAAAACTGAAAACATAGATTTATCCATTTAAATTTTTTTAACTTTGCCGCTCTTCGCATTATTAATTTCAATGAAAACACTGAACATCCCGAGTAACGCCCCTTATTCAACGACTCAACAAGCATGGCTTAATGGTTTTTTTGCAGGAATGCATCGCCGTATTTTACAAAATTCTGGCGCAGAACCCTCCAGTGATATTCGGGTTTTAAACATACTTTATGGCACACAAACAGGGACATCTGAATCGGTTGCAGAAGATGCGGCTACCCTCGCAAAAGCACAGGGTTTAAAGCCCATTATACAAAGCATGGATGAAGTGGATGCCAATGAGCTGGTCGCAATGGAATATCTGCTTATTATTACCAGTACCTATGGCGAGGGTGAAATGCCCGATAACGCACAAATACTATGGGATGCTGTAAAAGAGGATAATGCACAGAATTTGGATAATACGCATTATTCCGTATTAGCGTTGGGCGATACAGGCTATGATTTATTTTGCCAAGCGGGGATAGACTGGGATAATCGTCTCGAAAAACTAGGGGCAAAACGGTTATATAATCGTGTGGATTGTGATGTGGATTATGAAGACCCTGCTGAGGCTTGGATCGCGGCGGTTATCCCATTAATGGCAGAAGGTGCTGCAACGGTTGTTGATGTGGAAACGCCGATAAAAGAAAAAGCAAAATTCAATCGTAAAAATCCTTTTCCTGCTACCATGACGTTGAATAAAATTCTCACCTCAGAAGCGTCCTCAAAAGAAACACGTCATTATGAAATTTCAATAGCCGATTCTGGCTTAAGTTATGAAGCAGGGGATGCACTCTGTGTAATTCCAACCAACTGCCCTGAATTAGTGGATGCAGTTATTAACGCCATTGGCTGTGATGAGGAAGAAATCGTTGATGATGTGACGTTACGCGAGCACTTAACATCAGACTTGGAAATTAAATTACCCAATAAAGAATTATTGCAGGTGATTTCTGAGAAAGCTAAAGACCCAACGTTGCGTGAGTTGTTAGATTCAGGTGATAAAGATAAATTAAGTGATTATTTATGGGGGCGCGATACCTTAGATTGCTTATTACAAAACCCTGATGTGATGTTTTCAGCGCCAGAATTTATCGCATTATTAAAACCGCTACAGCATCGGGCTTATTCGATTTCATCGAGTGGAAAAATGCACCCAAACAGTGTTCACCTGACGATTGCAAGTGTTCGATATGAGGCACAAAACCGTGCGCATAAAGGCGTGTGTTCCACCTATTTAGCGGATATTGTCAATGAATCGACCGAGGTTAAGATCTTTTTCACCCCCAATAAAAGCTTTCGAGTCCCTGAAGATAATAGCCTACCCATAATTATGGTCGGGCCTGGAACGGGTATTGCGCCATTTCGGGCATTTTTACAAGAACGAAATTTTAGAAAAGCAACGGGTAAAAACTGGTTATTTTTTGGGGATCGAAATGCAAAGACTGATTTTATCTATGAAGATGAATTAAATACTATGCAGGAAAATGGCATTTTAAATCGCTTAGATTTAGCCTTTTCAAGAGATCAAGAAGAAAAAATTTATGTCCAAGATAAAATGCGTGAAAACGGGGCTGAATTGTTTGCATGGCTTGAGCAAGGGGGTTACTTTTTCGTGTGTGGCGATGCCTATCGAATGGCGAAAGATGTCGATAAAGCCTTGCATGAATTAATTGCTGAACAGGGTCATAAATCGACGGATGAAGCCATTGATTATGTTAATCAGTTGAAAAAAGAAAAACGTTATGTTCGAGATGTTTATTAATTGATAATTTTGTTTGATTTTCGGGTCTCACCATGCAACTTACATTAGAACAACTTTGTATTCCCCAAGGGCAGCAGCTTTTATTAAAAGATATAAGTTGGCAAATGTTTGAAACCATCCAAGATGAGTTTGAGAAAGCAGGCAGAAAATCGCGTTTTTCTTATAGTAAGGGTTGGTTAGAGCTTATGTCACCATTAGCCGTACATGAATTTGATAAAATAATTATTAGTGATTTTGTTAAAGCATTACTGGAAGAACAAGAAATAGAATTTATTGATTTAGGTTCAGTGACATTGCGAAGTAAGCGAGCTAAAAAAGCGGTTGAACCTGATGCTTGTTTTTATATTCAGCATGAAGCGAAAATACGTGGAAAAGATAAAATTCATTTGGATATTGACCCTGCACCTGATTTAGCAATTGAAATTGATATAACCTATCGCAGTCATTTTGATAATTATGAAAAACTAGGTGTACCTGAACTATGGCGTTTCGATGGTCAAATATTAAAAATTTTTCTTTTAGAAAAAGGTTGTTATCAAGAGTCTGACATTAGTTTGCAATTTCCGCAATTGTCGATTAAGCAATTGATTCCTGACTACTTAGAACAATGCAAAAAAAATGGTCGAAATAAAACCATGCGTGCTTTTCGTCAAATGATCGTTGAGAATCTTGTTTTAAAAAAAAGTGAACTCTAATGGATTTAAATCAACGTAACCGCCTCGAAGAAAGTATTCGCTATTACCAAAAAGTATTAATTGATGAGCCTGAGCACCCAACCGCGAATTATAATATTGGGGTAACTTTAAAGGAATTAGGCGAATTTGAGCAAGCGATTACGGCGTATAAACACCAATTAGATATTGATCCAAAACATGAAAAATCATGGAATAATATAGGCACAACACTGTCAAGATTAGGGGCGTATAGGGACGCTAAAAATGCATTTACTAAAGCGTTAGAAATTGACCCCGTTTATCTTTATGCCCTTACCAATGTGGCTGAATTAGCGTTAATTGAGCATGATAGAGCGTTATGCTCGCGTTATATTGATGAGGTTTTAAAATTGGTGGGCGATCAAGCCGATGAGTTTGTAGTCATGTCCTTTTTTCTTTGGCTGGTTTCAATTGATGAGGGGTATCAATCGGTGCTTAGCGCGATTAAAAAACGTGAGTCGAAGCAGCCTTTTAATTGGTGTTTTGAAACCTTGGTGCCTGTCATAAGTCGGTTACGAAAATCGCAACAAAAAATAGCGGAAAGTTTTATTAGTTATTTTAATAATCAGCTTAGTTTTGCAGGTTTAGAGGAAAGACTGCGTAATGATTAAAAAAGAGTGGAAGTACGGTGAAGTTTAAAAAAAAATTTGATGTTATTGTGATTGGTGGCGGTCATGCAGGAACGGAAGCGGCATTAGCGGCGGCACGGTGTGGCTGTAAAACCTTACTATTAACTCAAAACATTGAAACTTTAGGGCAAATGAGCTGTAACCCTGCGATTGGTGGCATTGGAAAAGGTCATTTAGTGAAAGAAATTGATGCGCTTGGCGGTATTATGGCAGAGGCAATTGATCTTTCTGGAATTCAATTTCGAACCTTAAATGCTAGCAAAGGGCCTGCGGTTCAGGCAACTCGCGCCCAAGCTGATCGTATTTTATATAAAAGCTTTATACGTAAAGCGCTCGAAAATGAACCAAATTTACACTTATTTCAACAAACGGTGTCGGATTTAATCGTTGAAGGCGACCGAGTCACGGGTGTTAAAACTCAAATGGGCTTATCTTTTCACGCTCAAACGGTGATTTTAACCACAGGTACGTTTTTAGGGGGGCGCATTCACATTGGTTTAGAAAACTATACTGGTGGTCGGGCAGGGGATTCAGCCTCACTGGCATTAGCCGAACGTTTACGCGAATTACCTTTTAAAGTCGATCGACTTAAAACAGGCACCCCGCCACGACTTGATGGACGTACGATTGATTACAGCCAATTAGC
>JAGLEW010000032.1 GCA_023144875.1 Methylococcales bacterium | reverse complement strand
GTAATGATTGATGATTTAATTACTCGGGGCACACAAGAACCTTATCGCATGTTTACCAGTCGAGCAGAATACCGTTTATTATTGAGGGAAGATAATGCCGATTTACGATTAACCGAAAAAGGCCGTGAGCTCGGTTTAGTCAGTGATGAACGTTGGCAACAATTTAGTCAAAAACGCGAAGCGATTACCCAATTACAAGCTGATTTGAAGCAACAATGGATTCGGCCTGATACAGAAGCGGCTCAACAAGTTGAAACATTTTGGGGTAAAAAATTAAATAAAGAAGCGAGCCTGATGGGTTTATTACGTCGTCCTGAAGTAGATATTTTAAAACTATTGTCCTTTTTGAATGAGCCAACTATTGATAAAAAAGTAAGTGAACAGGTGGAGGTACAAGCAAAATACGCAGGCTATATTGAACGCCAACAAACTGAAATTAATCGTGCTTTGCGCTATGAAGATTATCCCTTATCAACTGATTTTGATTACAGTCAAGTGTCAGGTTTATCCAATGAAGTGCGTGAAAAATTACAACGACATCAACCTGAAACGTTGGGACGCGCATCCCGTATTCAAGGCTTAACACCTGCGGCTATTTCCTTATTATTGGTTTATTTGAAAAAGAAACATGGATAATTGTGACGCTATTTTACGAACAGGATTGGCCGATTTAGGGTTAAAAAATGATGCTCAACAGTGTGAAAAATTGTTAAAATTTATTGCATTAATGTTGAAATGGAATAAAGCGTATAATTTAACCGCCATTCGTGAACCTGAAGCAATGGTGAAACGGCATCTTTTAGACAGTTTGTCGATTTACCCGTATCTTCAAGGACAACGAATTCTTGATGTGGGGACGGGCGCAGGTTTACCGAGTATTCCCTTGAGTATTTTTTACCCCGAAAAACAGTTTGTATTATTAGACAGTAATGCCAAAAAAACGCGCTTTGTTCAACAAGCAATGATGGAATTAAACTTAAATAATGTCAGCGTTCATCATGAACGGGTGGAAAACTTTAAGCCCGATACAGGTTTTGACACTGTGATGTGTCGTGCCTTTGCTGATATAGCTAAAATTATTGATTTAACCTCCCATTTACGTAATCCATTGGGCATATTATTGGCGATGAAAGGGCAAAAACCTCACGAAAAACTCCCCAATCAGTATGAAATCATTGATTTAAAAGTACCGTTTATAGACGCCGAACGCTGTTTAATTTGCGTAAAACCCTAACCCCTGAAAATTTTTCAAATGTCTTTTTCAAAAATAATTTCATTACCAACAGGTTCGTTATCGATTCAAATTAATGAGTCAGAAACGTTATTTAATCAATACATTGATTTTGCGGCGCGTAACAACCCTAAACGTGGTTTTCTATTTGTTAGTAAGGTATTAGGAAAGCATTATCCTTGCACGCCTGATACCATGCAACACAGTTATTCACAGCTCGTTGATTTATTATTAGTCAATGAAAAAGATTCGCAACAATTTGTATTTATTGGGATGGCAGAAACGGCAACGGCTTTGGGATTAGGCGTTTATGAAACGTGGCTTAAGCGCAGTCAAAAACACGGTATTTATTGTCAAACCACGCGTTATTTTTTAGAAAATCAGCCCTTTGTTGATTTTGAAGAAGCGCACAGTCATGCCACAGGCTTTTATTTATATCACCCAAAAGAGCACGCAACACAACAGGTGTTTAATCAGGCGGACACCTTGGTGTTAGTGGATGATGAAGTTAGTACGGGCAATACCTTTGCCAATTTAGTCAATGCGTATAAAAAGATAAACCCTGCGTTGAAGCGTGTGATTATTGTAAGCTTATTAAATTTAACCAGCGCTAACGCCCGTAAAAAGGTCGCACAAAAAACAGGCATGGTCTTTGAATGGCTATCCATTCTATCAGGACAATTTACCTTTACCCCGAACCCTGATTACGAGTTTAAAACCATTCATGTTGACAGTAATCAGCAGTGTAAAAAATATTTATTGAATGGAAATTATGGACGTTTGGGGATTGATCGCGCCTTGCCTGAATTAACAGGACAAATCACGCCTTTAATTGCGGACTTAACATCAAAAAATAAAGTGCTGGTTTTAGGCACAGGAGAATTTATATATCACGCTTATTTGGTGGCAAAAGAATTTGAAAGAGCAGGTATTGATGCCTATGTTCAATCAACAACGCGCTCCCCTATTTTAGTAAATTCTGCTATTGTGAATCGCCTCGCATTTCAAGATAATTATGACGATGGAATTGCTAACTATTTGTATAATAATGACATATATTATTATGACGCGGTGGTGGTGGTTCATGAAACGCCTATGAATTCTGAGTTGGCGTTTTTAATTTCTCATTTAAATGCAATGGCATTGAAGGTAACGAATGGAACTATTTGTCTTTCTTGATTTAGATGATACGATTTTTCAAACACCGCGAAAATGCCCCGAGAATGCAAAGCTTACGCCTGCCAGTATTTCAAAAGAAGGGTTTGTTGCGTCATTTTTCACTGAAAAACAATACTATTTATTCAAAGCGTTAAAAGCAAATACGCATATTATTCCCACGACCGCTCGTGATGAGAAAACCTTTTTAAGGGCAACCTGTATTGAAACCTTTGATTATGCCATTATTAATCACGGTGGCAGTATTTTAATGGCGGATGGCTCACTTGATACCGAATGGTTTCATATAATAGAGACGCAAATAAAACCGTTATTACCAATTTTAAATGGGTTGGAGCAACAAGTCCGACAATTTAGCAAAATACATGGTATTCCGTTAAATATTCGCTTAATTGAAGATTTTGGCTTGAGTTTTTATTTATCTATTAAACACCAGTATGGGCATACCAAGGCATTAACATTCGTGGATAACTGTGTGATTCAGCCTTATTTAGAATTGCATGAATTGGATTTTTATTGCCATATGAATGATAATAATTTATCCATATTACCTGAAGCAATTAATAAAGCGCCTGCGGTCGCCTATGTGCAGAAAAAACTGGATCAACGCTATGGCGAATATCTTTCTTTAGGCATTGGCGATAGCCTGACCGATAAGGCGTATATGCAACAGTGTGATTATTTTATTACGCCTAAAAATAGTCAAATTTCACGTTATTTGTAATGAAAACAGTTTTAGTGACAGGCAGTGATGGTTTTATTGGTCGAGTGTTGTCACGAACGTTAGCCATGCAGGGATTTTTAGTTAAAAATTTAGTGCGAACTAAAACGGAAAATATATCGAATCAAGTGGTGTTAGATTTAACTTCAAACTGGTCGTTTAACCCTTGCTTAGGCGTTGATACGATCTTTCACTTAGCAGGAAAAGCTCACGCGCTTTCTGAAGTGTCACAAGATAATGATGAATATCAGAAAATTAATACCGAAGCAACTCAGCGACTGTTAGAAGCCGCACAGCAAGCAGGGGTGCAACGGTTTATTTATTTTAGCAGTGTGAAGGCTGTAGGTGACAGCGATTTTATACAGGATGAAACCAGTAATCTTGTCGCGAACACCCCTTATGGGCAGTCAAAATATAATGCTGAACAGTTGGTTTTACACGGAAACTATGTTTCACATTCGGTAGTCATTCGGCCTTGTATGGTTTATGGAAACACCCAAAAAGGTAATTTACCGAAAATGATCCAAGCGATTGCACGAGGCATTTTTCCACCGTTACCCGAGGTGAATAATCAGCGTTCGATGGTACATGTTGAGGATTTAGTCTCTGCCGCATTATTGGCGGCTCAACAGGCGAAAGCGGCTCAACAAATTTATATCGTCTCGGATGGTCAGTATTATTCATCGCGCCAGCTGTATGAATGGATTTGTAAAGCCTTGAATAAGCCAATACCCGCCATGACAATTCCGTTGATAATGATGGAAATATTCGCAAAAATAGGGGATATTATGGGGCGTTGTTGTGGACGACGGTTTATTTTTGACTCGGATGTGATGGGTAAATTGTTAGGGTCGGCCTGTTATTCTTCGGCTAAAATTGAAAAAGAATTAGGCTTTAAAGCGCGTTATAATTTACAACAGGCGTTACCTGAAATGGTAACTTATTTACAAAAATAACTGTTTCTTCAAACTTTAGAAGGCATTTAACCCATAGTGTTGATTGGACTGTTTTTATTAATCGCAGGGTTATCCTGCTGTGGCTTGACTTATTGGATCTGCCATTATGCAATAACGAAAAAATTGCTGGATATTCCAAATAACCGTAGCTCACATTCTATCCCTACCCCAAGGGGCGGTGGTATATCCGTCGTTGTCATTTTTTTAATCACACTGCTAAGTTTACAGTTTTTTAATTTTATTAAACTGGACAACACTATGCTGGGGACGTTGATTTTTTCAAGTTTTCTCATTGCTGGCGTGGGTGTTTGGGATGATTTCCATGTAATTTCTGCGCGATGGCGTTTTTGCATTCACCTCTTAGCCATTGTTACCTTTATCCTATCGCTGCCTAAACTCCCTGTCTTGGTATTGTTCAGCATTCCTATTAATCTTCCTGTGGTCAGTATTATTCTCTATACGCTGGCATTGGCGTGGCTCTTAAATTTATATAATTTTATGGATGGCATTGATGGTTTAGCCAGTACTGAGGCGATTAGTGTTTGCATGAGTGCGGTACTGTTACTTTTGACCCAAGGCGAGATTAATTGGAGTCTTATTATTGCCTTATTAGCCAGTTGCCTGAGTGGTTTTTTAATTTGGAATTGGCCACACGCTAAAATTTTTATGGGGGATGCCTGTAGTGGTTTTTTAGGCTTTATATTAGGGGTGTTTGCCTTATTAACCGCATTGGAAGGATGGATAAACCTGTGGAGCTGGATGATTTTATTGGCGGTTTTTATTAGTGATGCATCGGTTACCTTAATGGATCGGTTTTTAAAAGGTGAAAAATGGTATCAAGCGCATTGCACTCATGCGTATCAATATCAGGCACAAAATTTAATTCAAACGCTTAAGCGGCAAGGGGCTTCCCAAAATTTAGCGCGAATACAATCGCATACACAGATCAATGTGGTGGTGGTGGCGATTAATATAGGTTGGTTATTACCCTTGGCATTTCTAGCAAATACTTTTATTTTTTGGGGAGTGATCTTAACGTTACTGGCTTATCTCCCTTTGATATTTTTTGTTCGACGCATTCGTTATAGCTCATGCTCGGCCGATTAGTTAATCAAATTATAGAAAGTTTTCTTGCTCTTTCGCGTAATCAAAAGGCTATCATTTTAATCAGTGTTGATATTGTCTTTTCGGTGATTGCTTTATGGGTGGCATTTTCGTTACGGTTAGGCACGGTTGATGTTCCTCTTGAAAGTATTGGCTATTTTTTTATTGTTGCACCTGCACTTGCGATTCCTATTTTTATTCGGTTCGGTTTATATCGCGCTATTATTCGTTACATGGGCATTAAAGCCTTGTGGACGATTGTTCAAGCAACCACAATTTATGGCATCTTATTTGCGACCTGTGTTTTTTATTCAGGAATAGGCAGTATACCCAGAACAGTACCTACGCTTAATTGGATGATTATGATGCTATTGATTGCTGGTAGTCGTTTTTTTGTGCGTTGGCTGTTAAGAGAAAATTATTTTCGAATTATTAATCAACAAAATGGGCGTGAAAATGGTAAAAAACACGTTATTATTTATGGTGCGGGCAATACAGGCGTGCAACTTGCATTAGCTTTAATTCATGGCGATGAGTTTAAAGCGGTGGCTTTTTTGGATGATAAACCATCTTTGCATACACGAAAAGTCAATGATTTAAAAATTTATCCTTTTAATGCCTTAGAAAAATTAATTGATCGCTATAAAGTCAGCGATGTGTTGTTAGCGATGCCCTTGGTAAGTGGTGCGCGGCGTAGTGAAATTATTCGTTTATTAGAGCCGCATTCGATTCATGTGCGAACGGTTCCCAATATTAATGAAATTGCTCGAGGAAAATTAACCTTTGATAGTTTGCGTGAAGTCGACATAGGTGATTTGTTAGGTCGTGAAAGTGTGCCACCGATTGAAGCCTTATTACACGCTAATATTCGAGATAAAGTGGTGATGGTCACGGGGGCGGGGGGGTCTATCGGCTCTGAACTTTGTAAGCAAATTATTGAAAATAATCCGCGTTGTTTGGTTTTATTTGAACGCAGTGAGTTTAATATTTATAAAATTGAACAAGCACTCTTAAAGCTTCAAAAAAATACGTGTCGTATTATACCTATCATAGGTTCGGTTACCGATAGTCTTCGTTTAGAGCAGGTCTGTGAAGCGTTTGTGGTGCAAACGATTTATCATACAGCGGCTTATAAACATGTGCCTTTAGTGGAGCAAAATCCCGCGCAAGCGGTTTGGAATAATATTTTTGGTACATTAGCACTGGCTCAAGCGGCGATTAAATTTAAAGTAGAAACCTTTGTTTTGATTTCAACCGACAAAGCGGTAAGACCAACTAATACAATGGGAGCGACAAAGCGTTTTGCTGAATTAATTTTGCAAGCGTTAAGTGAAGATAAACAATATTATGATCAAACCCGATTTACGATGGTGCGTTTTGGGAATGTTTTAGGCTCTTCGGGGTCGGTTGTGCCCTTATTTAGAGACCAAATTGCCAAAGGTGGGCCTGTTACGGTGACTGATAAACGGGTTATTCGATATTTTATGACCATTCCTGAGGCAGCGGAATTAGTGATTCAAGCAGGGGCAATGGGGCAGGGTGGCGATGTGTTTGTTTTAGATATGGGCGCTCCTGTGCATATTGTTGAGCTGGCACGTCGAATGATTCATCTGAGTGGTTTTAATATTAAAGAGGAAGCACAACCTTTTGGTGATATTGAAATTGTTTATACAGGATTGCGTCCTGGAGAAAAACTGTATGAAGAGCTTCTAATTGGTAACAATGTTTCTCAAACACAACATGAAAAAATTATGCGCGCCGAGGAGAGTATTATTCCATGGCCAGTATTGAATAAAATAGTCAATAATTTAGAGCAAAGTATTAAAAGTAATGATTTGGAAACGGTGAGAACGTTATTGAAAAAAGTGGTGACGGGCTTTACGCCACAATGTTCTATCGCAGATGAGGTGAGTTTAGCGTTGCACGATTTACACGCGCAAGTGAAAAGCCAAGATGCAGATAAATAATTTAAACGGTATAATCGCGGCGTCATTTAGGGCATTCAAAATAATGGAGTAGATGTGAATATTAAAGACTATATGCAAAAGCTTGGAAAACGAGCCAAACAAGCGGCACGAAAAATTAGTAAAACCGATAGTGGCCATAAAAATAAAGCGTTATTAGAAATTGCCAAGCAATTACGGTTACAGTCTGAATTTTTAATGACTGAAAATAAAAAAGATTTAAAGGCGGGTCAAAAAAAGGGTTTGGATGCTGCGTTATTAGATCGTCTGGAACTTACACCCGAGCGTATTACGGCGATGATTGAAGGTTTGGAACAGATTGTCACCTTAGCCGATCCTATTGGTGAAATAAATGGTTTACATGCGCGTCCCAGTGGTATTGAAGTAGGAAAAATGCGAGTCCCCATAGGTGTTATTGG
>JAGLEW010000031.1 GCA_023144875.1 Methylococcales bacterium | reverse complement strand
GGCTGAAAAATTAGTCAATGAAGATGATATTAAGCAAACCGCGATTGAATCGGTGGAACAGCATGGAATTGTCTTTTTAGATGAAATTGATAAAGTCTGTAAACGTTCTGAAATGGGCAGTGGCGGTGGTGAAGTTTCGCGTGAAGGGGTTCAACGTGATTTATTGCCCTTAGTCGAAGGAAGCACCGTCAGCACTAAATTTGGCATGGTAAAAACAGATCATATTTTATTTATTGCCTCTGGTGCATTCCATTTAACCAAACCATCCGATTTAATCCCCGAATTACAGGGACGCTTCCCCATTCGAGTCGAGTTAGATGCGCTTTCAGCCGATGATTTTGTACGTATTTTAACCGAACCCAACGCCTCTTTAACTGAACAATACAGCGCATTATTAGCCACTGAAGGGGTTAATCTTTCTTTTAGTGACGATGGCGTTAAGCGTATTGCTGAAATTGGTTGGCAAGTAAACGAATCAATTGAAAATATTGGTGCCAGACGTTTACATACGATTGTTGAAAAATTGTTGGATGAAGTCTCTTTTGATGCACCCGATCGTCCTGAAAAAGAACTGCTGATTGATGCCGCATATGTCGATTCACATTTAACCGAATTCGCTGAAGATGAAGATTTGAGCCGCTATATTTTGTAATTGGTAAAAAACTGCCCGCTCCGATAGCCTTTATTGGCGCGGGTTTATTAAATTCAGCTAGTCGCCTGCAACATTTAAATGCAAGGTTTCAAAAATACGCCCTCGTAACTGACGTAATTTATCAGACACAGGTTTTGAGTTTAAGCTATATTCATCATCGCGCTCAATTAGATCTAAAATATGACAGCCATTATGAAAATCAATCACATCTTCTAATGTTTGCTCTGTATGCTCGGCAATCGTTTCCATGTCAACCGTATTTTTACTCATAAATGCCGCAATAATTAAATAATGATTCGCGGTTTTAATATGAGAAATATCTGGCCAATGTTTAAGATGAACCACATCATCAAGTCCATGACCTTTCATTAAACGCCCTCCAGAACCGACCACTGCCGCAGACCACAATAAATCATTCAGATTTTTACTCTCCATTAATTTCGTTTTTTGCTCAAAATCCATTTGTGATAATTCCATCACCGTAAAATCATCTTCGGACATTAATAATAATTCGTTTAAATCGCTTCTGCTTGCTAAAAAAACATATTTATTCTGCTGTGGGCACAAATAAAGATGCGCACCACAGGGACTCTTACAATCATAAGTTCGCCCCGATTCAATACTGTCGAGTAAAATACCTAAGAAACAATCGTTAGGTAAAAAGAATCGACTCTCAACACGTTCAGGGGGATTAACAACGTCCATTAAATCAATAATGGCATCATTATTTTCAGAAAAATCACTGCTTATAAGTTCCGTTTCAAACGACCCTGTGAGCGAAGATAATTCACGGTTTTCTAACTCAACCGCTAATTGATTTAATAAAGCAATGAGTTCCGCCCGCGCAGGTAACTTTGTCATTTTAGTCAGTAATTCATATTGACACTTAAGGGGAGCTAAGTCATCACTGTACGCCACTAAGATAGCTTCCGCATACTGTCCCTGAATGTCATCCCATTCATTCTGTGTAAGGACTTGCTCACTTGCAACAAAAATAACGCCTGCACTCTCTGGCACAATAACATTCCAATTATCATTTAAACTCATCGCCGATAACGTTAATATTGCAGAAAAGTTTTCAGCTTGTTTCCTATTAAAATTATGAAATGCGAGCGTTGTTTTTTGCATGATAATAACAATCTTCCTAAAATTAATAAAAACCACAATAATAGTATATTAGTTGAATACTTGTTATAAAAGTGTACTTCTAATGAACGTGATATATATCACGTTTATTTCACCCTTATAATTCAATTCATTAAAAATTAACTTATCATTTCAACGCCTTTATTTGCCAATTCATCCGCTCGATCATTCCCTTCATCGCCAGAGTGCCCTTTCACCCATTTCCATGTGACCTCATGTTTTTGTTGAATGGTATCTAAACGCCGCCATAAATCTTCATTTTTTACCGCCTTTTTCGTTGCCGTTTTCCAGCCCCGTTTTTTCCAATTAGCCAACCAGCTATTAATCCCATTTTTTACATAGGTTGAGTCGGTATACAATTCCACCACACAAGGTCGTGTTAAGACTTCAAGTGCTTGAATAGCCGCCATTAATTCCATTCTATTATTCGTGGTGTACATCTCTCCACCAAATAATTCTTTCTCGCGCTCATCATAACGTAACCAAGCCCCCCAGCCGCCTTTACCAGGATTACCCTTGCAAGCACCATCGGTATAAATAATCACTGTTTTAGCCATTTTTTTTAATCTGTTGAGTTGATTTTAAAGTAGATGCGGCAGTAAGACTGATTGGTGCTCCTCTGATTTGTGTCAAAGGGATAATGGTATAGCGTCGTTTAATCGCTTTAATCGCATAGGCAGTTGATAAAAATGTATTTTTATTCAATGAAAACAAACCACGCTTGGTTTTAAACGAATTTATTTCAAACTCTGTTGTCATTTTTAATTCAAAATTAAGTAACTTTAACCAATCCAATTGCCTAGAACGACTAATAAAATGACCCCGCCAAGATTTTGCGAGCCGCTTATCCCATAAATACTGCGTCCTTAACCAAAAACTCCAAGGGTTAAAGCTAAGAATAATCAGCTGTCCTTCAGGTTTTAAAACACGTTCAACTTCTCGCATGGTTTGAAAGCGGTGCGCATCAAACTCTAATAAATGCGGTAAAATGACCATATCAATGGTTTCCGACTGAATAGGCAAATTAAACGCTTTTGCCATAATTTTAGCCTTAGTATTTCGACCTAACCCCGCCTTATCTAATATTGTAAACCGCTGAAACAACGTAAAATCTACAAATTCATTTTCAAAATTTAAGCCACCAATTTGTAGCAATGTTTGCTTATAACTTATGTTAATGATTTTTTTTAAATATTTAATTTCTAGCGCCTGTAGTAGCTTTCCTCTAGGCGTTTGATAGCAAGAAAATAAAAATTCTCGTTTCATGTTTTACTTCGAATTAGGCTCATTAATTAAAATTTATCGTGATTATGATATAATTAACAACTATCAGTAACTAAATTTTATTTATGTGGATTATCAAATGATTCTAATTAATTCTAACAGGTTATTGGGTTATTTATTGTTTTTGGTCGTTATAACCCTACTAGGATGTTCCTCTAAACAATCCTCAACCCCTATTGTAGCTAACACGCTTGATAAAGACGGCGTACTTTTTGTCAAAAAGATTGACAAAGATGGCGTGCTTTTTGTCAAAACTCTTGATAAAGACGGTGTCGAATTTGCCCACATAGATAAAGATGGCGTTAAAACGGCTAAAAAATCAGAACCTTTTAAGACAGTGCCTTTGAAAACAATGGCTAAACAGGATGGGCTATTTAAAACTGTTCCTTTGAAAAAAATGGCTAAAAAGACTGAGTCGTTTAAATTTCGCCCTTTAAAGCAAATAGCGAAAAAAGAAATTCTACCCGCTATTGCGCCTCAAAAAATAAAGGCAATAAGAAAAATAGCCAAAGCACCTAGGGCTATAAAAAGACCTGAATTTTTTGTGAAAAAATCTTTTTTTCCTAAACCTATAAAAAGGATTAGTATTAATAAAAGCGGTTCTAGCACGATTTGGAAGCGAATGTTTGCATTATACGCCCTTCCAAATGTTGACAATAAACGGGTTGACCGACAAATTAAACGATTCTTAAAGCATCCCGAGCAACTGGTTAAAATCCAACGCCGTGCCGAACCTTATCTGCATTTAATCATGGATGAAATTGAAACGAAAAAAATCCCTGGTGAACTTGCTTTACTGCCAATCATAGAAAGCTCTTACCGCGCAACCGTTACTTCTCCTGCCAGTGCTGCAGGCTTATGGCAATTTATTCCTTCAACAGGACTATCTTTTGGTTTAAAACAAAATTGGTGGTATGACGGTCGTCGTGATGTTTACGCATCAACACAAGCAGCGACACATTATTTAAAAAAATTAAGTAAATCCTTTCACGGCGACTGGTTCTTAGCACTTGCCTCTTATAACGTAGGTATTGGTAATGTTAAAAAAGCCATTCGACGAAACAGACGATCAAATTTAAAAACGGATTATTGGACGCTTAGGCTCCCTAAGGAAACCAGAGATTACGTCCCTAAATTATTAGCTTTAGCAAAATTATTTGCGCAAGCTGAAAAATATAATTTGCCGTTAAAACCTATTCCGAATAAACCTTTTTTCAAGTCTGTGGAAATTAACTCGCCATTGGGACTTAAAAAAGCCGCAAATATGGCACGTATGAATTTTGATGATTTTTTCATTCTAAACCCTGCCTTTAATCGGGTCATTACACCACCAACTGGTTCATATCGTTTATTGGTAAAAACACAAAATGCAAAAAGTTTTAAACAAAACTTATCTAATTTACCTGAACATAAACGGGTTGACTGGATTAAGCACGTCACCAGAGATGGTGAAAGCTTAAGAACCATTGCCAGACAACATAATATAAAAATTAAAGACTTACTTAAAGTAAACAACTTAAACCGTAAACAAATTAAAAATATCGGAGCAGGAACAACGTTAAAAATTCCACCCGCTTCTATTGATACGCTTGTAAAAGGTAACGTCTAAAATACAAACTGCTCTACTTATTAGAACCTCGGTGATTTTAAAAATGACCGGGGTTTTTTATTTTTTAAATGACGCTTTTTAAACAATCCATGAAAACAAAAATTATTGGCTTTATTGGCGGTGGTAATATGGCTGCCAGTCTTATTAAAGGGCTTATCGCAAGTGGACATTCCCCGCAACAAATATGGGTAAGCGATATTAATGCAGACCTTTTAAAACACTTGGCGTTAACCCTTAAGGTTAATATAACCAGCCATAATAACGATATAATCACCAAAGTTGATGTTTTAGTGTTAGCGATTAAACCTCAATTTTTACGAAATATTGCCGAAAAAATCGCCCCTGTTTTAAAAAACAGCCCAATATTAATCGTATCAATTGCTGCAGGGATTAATCAAAAAAGTTTAAGCCAGTGGTTAGGTCAATCAACTGCCATCGTCCGATGCATGCCAAATACCCCCGCCTTAGTTTTAACAGGTGCAACCGCTTTACATGCTAATATTAAGGTTAACAACACTCAAAAGGACTTAGCAGAAAATATATTACGCGCGGTCGGAATTACTCTATGGGTGGACGATGAAATAGAACTGGATGCGGTGACTGCTGTCTCAGGAAGTGGGCCCGCCTATTACTTTCTTTTAATGGAAGCCATGGAACAAAGTGCGATAGAACTGGGTTTGAGTCAAAAAACAGCGCGTTTATTAATTCAACAAACTGCCTTAGGCGCGGCTAAAATTGCTTTAGAGTTAGATGAATCACCCGAACAACTGCGTCATCAAGTGACCTCCCCAGGAGGCACAACTCAAGCAGCACTTGAAATATTCGAGCAAGGTGACTTCAAACCCTTAGTTTCCAAAGCCTTGCGAGCGGCGAAAGAACGCTCTATCACAATGTCAGCACAATTAGGAGCTTCTTAACATGAACACATCTTACTTTAGCAACCCCGCTGTTTTCTTAATCGACACCCTATTTTCATTATATATTCTCGCAGTATTATTACGATTCTTATTACAATGGGTCGGGGCAGATTTCTATAACCCTATTTCACAATTTTTGGTTAAAATAACGCATCCACCACTAAAAATCATGCGTCGTATTATTCCTTCAATCGGAAAAATAGATACCTCATCATTACTACTCGCTTTAAGTTTACAAATTATTGCCGATTTTTCCCTCTTTCTTTTAAAAGGCTTTATCCCTAGTCTTCCTGCACTCATATTGGTTTCTTTATCCGAGCTTTTAAGCCTTTGTTTCGATATATTTATTTTTTCTATTTTTATTTTATCGCTGTTAAGCTGGTTTAACCCTGGAAATTACACCGCCCTTCATAGTTTACTTAGTAAACTTTCAGAACCTATTTTAGACATCTGCCGAAAAATAGTTCCTGATTTAGGAGGCATGGACATTTCGCCATTGGTCGCCTTAATTGGATTGCAACTCGCCAAAATGATGTTATTACCACCGCTGAAAGAATTAGCCAGTTTAATTGCCTAAACCGAAAAACCCGATTGTTGCAATAGCCCCATAGTAATTGGTTGACAAGGTTGCGCTTCTGCCTGACCTTTCATCAACCGTTCCATGTATCGCGCCAATAAATCGACCTCTAAATTAACACAAGTGCCTACTTCCAAATAATCCAACGTCGTCTTTTTTAATGTATGTGGGACGATATTGACATTAAAATAAACACCATCAATCTCATTAACCGTCAAGCTAACCCCGTTGAGACAAACAGAGCCTTTTTCAGCAATATATTTTGTCAGCGACTCAGCTACTTGAAACTTAAAACGCACGGAACGCGCATCAACTTTTTTCTCAATTACGGTTGCCAATCCATCCACATGCCCACTCACCAAATGCCCACCTAATCGAGTTGCCAATGTTAAGGCCAATTCTAAATTAACCGCTGCCCCCACTGTTATATTTTTTAACGTAGTTTTTGATAAGCTTTCATTGGAAACATCGGCGCAAAAAAATTGCGCGCCTAATTCAACCACGGTCAAACAAATACCACTAACCGCAATACTATCGCCCAATTCAACCCCTGTGAGCGACAAATCAGCGGTATGAATGGTTAAACGACAATCCCCACCACGCTTTTGAATGTCTGAAATATGACCAATGGCTAAAATAATGCCTGTAAACATAACAACCTACTGTAATTTTAAGAATGAAATATGGTTTTTTTACAGTGACAACAATATATCGTCAAGCAACTGCGTGCCTTTATAAATTAAACCACTGTAAATTTGCACCAAACTCGCCCCTGCATCCCGTTTTTCTTGCGCATCTTTCGCCGTTAAAATACCCCCTGCGGCAATAATCGGAATGCGAGTATTTAATTCACCTGCTAGTACTTTTACCACATAGGTTGATTTTTCTTTCACAGGCGCACCGCTTAAACCTCCTGCTTCACCTGCAAATTGATGCCCTATTACCTTATCTCGATCCAGCGTGGTATTAGTGGCAATCACACCATCAATTGAAAATTCTTGCAATAATAAAGCGATATGTTGAATTTGTAGCTCTTCCAAATCAGGCGCAATTTTAACCACTAACGGCACATACTTTTGATACTGTTTTTCCAAGGTTAATTGTTCTTCTTTTAACGCGAAGAGCAATTTTTTAATTTCATCCCCTTGCTGTAATTGTCGTAAATTTTTTGTATTAGGCGAGGATATATTCAGTGTTATATAACTGGCATCTGCATAACTTTTACGCAAACCAACCAGATAATCATCAATGGCATTTTCAATGGGGGTATCAAAGTTTTTACCAATATTAATCCCTAAAACCCCTTGATAACGACATTTTTTAACTTGCGCGACCAAATGATCCACCCCTAAATTATTAAATCCCATTCGATTAATAATCGCCTGATGCTCAGGCAACCTAAATAACCGAGGCTTCGGATTACCCGCTTGAGGTCGTGGCGTTACGGTTCCAATTTCAAGAAAACCGAAGCCAACCGCTGCCAGCGCATCAATATAATCACCATTTTTATCCAAGCCTGCTGCCAATCCTACAGGGTTTTGAAAATTCAATCCCATCACAGTCATGGGTTTATGGTTATTTTTTACTGCGGTTAATAACGCTAATCCTGTTTGTTCTGAAAATTTTAATAATTTTAACGTGACGGCGTGCGCAACTTCAGGTTCAAGCTGGAATAATAAAGGTTTTAGCAAAGAATAAGGGTTCATAGCAATTAATCCGTGCGAGTTAGTTGATAAGGGCTGGGGTCAAGACTTGGTGTTCGGTCTACAATTAAATCGGTCATTAATTGCGCCGATGCAGGAGCCATCACCAAACCATTTCTAAAATGCCCCGCATTAATACTTACATTTTGAATCTCAGGGTGCAAATCAATATAAGGCACCCCCTCTTTCGTTGCTGGTCGCAATCCTGCCCAATGATGGAGTAATAATGCCTTTTTTAATGATGGCATCAGCTCAATCGCAAATTGGTGCAAACTCGCCCGTGCATTGTCAGTAACCGATTTATTAAATTCAGTCTGCTCCACGGTGCTACCTGCTAAAATTTTACCGTCGGCTCGTGGAATTAAATAGCGTTGCTGATCTAAAATCATAAACGTTAAATCACCCACCTTAGCATCCAATAAAATCATCTGTCCCTTAACAGGGGAAACCGCGACAGGTTGATATTTTGGAAATAATTGCTCGGTCAGTTGTCCCGTCCAAGCCCCTGTTGCTAATAATAAATGATTCACCGAGAAATTTCCCGATGAAGTTTCAATGGCGGTAACCCGTTTATTTTTTAAAACAACCTTATTAAAAGTACAATTTTCAACAAACTCAACCTGATTGTGTTGACCTAAAAATGTCCGCAATGATTTTAATAACCGAGGATTTCGAGCCTGAGCAATTTCTGGTAACCATAACGGGTTTAAGGGGTTGGTATGAAAGGATTTAAACAACGGTTTTGGCGCGAGGCAATGTTTAATGCTATATTTTTCACACCACTGCATTGCCATGTCTATATCAGGATTTTTGCTAATCAGTAAACCACATGGCCACCATTCGGGATCAACCATTGTTGCTTGTATCAATTGCTCACTCAGCCGAGGATAAAGCGTTAAACTCAAGCGAACTAATTCACTAATTGCCTTTTTTTGTCGCCAAGGATAAAGCGGTAATAAAATACCGCCCCCTGCCCAAGAAGACTCTAAACTAGCGGCATTTTTTTCAATAATTTGAACGGATAACCCAGCATCTATGAGCGATTTAGCACTAAGCAGCCCAATGATACCACTGCCGACAATAGTAATGTCCATTATTTTTTTCATACGTTGTTTGCTATCTTAATAGTGGTAAAAGAAAAAATATTTTATTAAAGAAAACCGATTAGCAATCACAATACTCTTAATCCTTTAAATTTGCACAAACTTGTTGTTTTTTTTATACAAATATTTTATATGCATGCTATATTTATAGTTAGTTGTTGAAATAGAAGGATTAAATACCATTTTATAAATCCCCGTAAAACTTGTAAGAACATCCTTTTATTGCTATTATCCACCCTGTTGAATAGAACTATTGTTGTATTTTAACCAATAGTTAATTATAAATTAACCTCTTAAGGGGCAAGACTCATGACATTGAAAAAAAATAAAATCGCATTAGGCGTTGCCGCTGCAACACTAACCTTAGCAGGCGCTATGGTTTCAACACCTGCCGCAGCAAAGAGCAGAGCAGCGAGCCATAATGAACTGAGAAATTTACAACGTCAAGTGGATGAAATGTCTTCTATGATGCGATCAATGCAATCTGAATTAAGTCAGGTTAGATCGCAATCAGGTGGCTCAAGCTCCAGTAAAGTGCAAGAATTAGACCAATGGATGCAATCGGTTAAAGCCGCTCCAGTACAATCAAGCAGCAAAGATAATATGGTCTTCTTTCGTGGTGGTTGGGGTCATACGAATGATAACCGTGGTGGCGGCCAAGGTGTTACAGGAACAGGGAAAGGTTTACTTGATGCATCAGCAATTGGCGTGCCAACAACAGGTGGCTCAGGTGATCCACTAATCGGAGTTGTAGGAGGCTTAACCCCTTTCTTAAGCGGCGAAACAAATACTTCCGATAAAGACGCATGGTATTTTGGTGCAGGCTTTGATTTCAGTATCAATAATGATTTATTCGGCATGATGGACAACACTGAAGTTGCCGCAGAATTAATGCTCGAATACAAAGAATTCTCTGATGACACCGACAGCTTATTAACAGGCCAAAATGTAACGGTTAACCAATTAACCATTTCAGCATCCCCTAAAATAAAATTCCTAAAAGGCAGTAAATTTAGACCTTGGTTAATCCCAGTTGGTTTTGATTTAAATATTATCAGCCCACCATCAGGTGCGGTCACCGTATTAAACCCAGGTATTCAATTTGGTTTAGGGGCAGATTACCAATTAATTGATAATATCTATATCGGTGCCGACGCGCGTTATCACCTAACATTAGATGATGTTGATGGCGTTGATACAGATGGTTTTAGTGTGGGGGGGTATTTAGGTTTAGGTTTCTAAGCTCAAACGTATCCAACCATCAAATAAAAGGAAGGCCTAAAAACCTTCCTTTTTTTATATGTAAAAACACAAGAAAATGAATTAATTTCATGCCTGAAGAAGCCGCTAAGCCCCCTGAAAAAGCCAAAGCACCTGCACCCGCTAAAGCCGATGAAAAAAAGAAAGCAGTTGCTAAAACAGCAAAGGTTCCGATGAAAGTTTATACCCTATTAAAATATACAGGACTGGTCATACTTTCACTCTGGCTCATATTACAAGGACTGGGGGATATTTTAAAAATAGACTTCCCAGAACATCGCAAAATACTCCCCATTCTTAATATGATCGGAGGCGCATTTTTAATCATGTGCTTGATTAAACGACAACGAGGCGACATTGGTATACTACTTCTCGGCGCATGGTCAATACTCCAAAGCAGTTCTTTTTTATTCCATATCAGCTTTAGCCACAGCAACACCATCATCCATATATTAGGCCTTATCGCAGGTATTTTATTAATTTTAAAAGTATAATAAACGTACAACGATTTACACTCTCAAATATTTTACAAAAGTAACAAACCCTTTTGTGAAATTTCCAAATTTACGTCCTAACCTTAAATCGCTCACCTTTTTTAAATAATGAAAAAAAATAACTATATGAGCTGGGACTCCTATTTTATGTCCATCGCCTTATTATCCTCCTTTCGTTCAAAAGATCCTAAAACTCAAAATGGCGCGTGCATTGTGGATAAACATCACAAAATAATTGGGATTGGTTATAATGGCTTACCACGAGGATGCTGCGATGATGACCCGCATTACTGGGAAGATAATGATAATGACTTATTGCGCTCAAAGCACACTTACGTTGTCCATGCGGAAAAAAATGCCATTTATAATGCGATGGCGAATGAGATGCGCGCGGCGACCATGTATGTCACGCAATTCCCTTGTAATACCTGCGCTCAAGCAATTATTCAGGTCGGCATTAAAAAAGTCATTTTTTTACGCAAAAAAAAACACAGCCACCATACTAGCCTCAATCAAGCCGTTAATAAAATGTTTGATGATAGCAACGTAAATGTAATTTGTTACTCAACCTTAGACATCCAAGATACTTTTTTTTTGGACGCACTGGAAAAAACTCAAGACCTATACCATTAAGAAAAATAATAAAGCCTTAATGCCCCTATTCATTATTTTAAATAACTGGCAATGACTCTCTCCAATCAAATTTTTAATCTTAATTGTCAAAAGTGCCCACGCCTGCATACTTTTTTAACTGAAAATAAACAACAATACCCTGATTATCATGCCCTACCCGTCGCCCCTTTTGGGGATGAAAAAGCACAATTATTAGTCGTTGGACTCGCTCCAGGAATGCACGGTGCAAATGCAACAGGCCGACCTTTTACGGGAGATTTTGCAGGGTTATTACTCTATCAAGCCTTGTATGATTTTGGTTTTTCTAATAAGCCAATATCTACCTCTTTAAATGATGACCTGAAACTAAGCAATGCGCGAATTACCAATGCGGTAAAATGTTTACCACCACAAAATAAACCCACAGGCCTAGAAGTCAATCAATGCAATCCTTTTTTGCAAGCAGAGCTTAAAACATTGCCTGAAAAAAGTGTTATTTTAGCCTTAGGCGGATTGGCGCATAATGCCATTTTAAAAACTTATGGCTTAAAATTAAGTCATGCAAAATTTGGACATAATGTAAGCCATGAACTTCCTTGTGGGCATTATTTAGTGGATTCTTATCATACCAGTCGCTATAACGTGCAAACTAAACGTCTTAATCGAGATATGTTTGACGATGTTTTTCGACAAATTAATGGCTTATTGCATCAACACTGATCCATTTTATGAGTGCTAACGCCTTGAATTTTGACCCTCACCTTTTTCTACAAAATTTAACGCCGCTATCAGGAATTTATAAATTTTTTAATCCTAAAGGCGATATTATTTATATTGGCAAGGCAAAAAACCTTAAAAAGCGGGTTAGCAGTTATTTTAGCCAGTCAGTCGCCTCAGCAAAACAACAGGTGATGGTGAAAAAAATAGCGCGTATTGAAGTCACGATTACCCATACCGAAGGCGAGGCACTCTTATTAGAAAGTCAACAAATCAAACAATATCACCCTCGGTATAATATTTGTCTGCGTGATGACAAGTCCTACCCATATATTTTTTTATCAACCCACCATGATTTTCCAAGACTTAGTATTCATCGAGGTTCAAAACGGCTAAAAGGTCAATATTTTGGCCCCTATCCAAGTGCGAACGCCGTCAAAGAAACGCTGAAACTATTACAAAAAATATTCCCTGTCCGTCAATGTGAAGATTCCTATTATAACCACCGTTCACGCCCGTGTTTACAATACCAGATCAAACGTTGCAGTGCTCCTTGTGCCAACGTTATTAGCGCTGAAAATTACCAAAAAGATGTGCGAAATACGACCCTTTTTTTAGAAGGACAAAGTACATTATTAATTAATCAATTGATTGCACAAATGGAGTCATCCGCAAAAAAGCTTGATTATGAACAAGCCACTTTTTTTAGGGATAAAATTAGTCAATTACGCACGATTTTAGAAAAAAATTTTGTACACGGTGTCCGAGGCGATGTGGATGTTATTGCTTGTGCGACTAAAGCAGGTATCGCCTGTGTTGAAGTATTTTTTATTCGGCAAGGGCAAAATTTAGGTAATAAAATTTTTTTCCCAAAAATAAATCAACAATCGTCGGAAGAACTTATTTTACAAGCCTTTATCCCTCAGTATTATCTTGAAAAAAATATACCTTATGAATTAATTGTTAGCCATTCTTTGCCTGAAAAGTCACTATTAAGTGCAGCTTTAAGTCAGAAAGCACAACATAATGTGGCTATTTCACCCCATGTTCGAGGCGATCGTCTAAAATGGTTGCAAATGGCAAGCGCTAATGCTCATAATGCGTTAACGACTAAGTTAGCCGAAAAACAAAGCATTTATGCACGTTTTATTAATTTACAACAGCAACTAAATTTACAAGCGTTGCCAAAACGTTTGGAATGTTTTGATATTAGTCATACGCAAGGCCAGCAAACAGTCGCATCGTGTGTCGTTTTTACACAGGAAGGCGCGTTAAAATCAGCCTACCGTCGTTTTAATATGGATGATATAACGAATGGCGATGATTGTGCGGCTATTTATCAGGCGGTTTTAAGACGTTATCAGCGTATCAAAAAGGGGGAATATCAAGCCCCTGACCTATTATTTATTGATGGAGGTAAGGGACAAGTTCGAGCGGCTGATAAGGCTTTAAGTGAATTAATGATAAAAAATGTTATGATAGTTGGTGTTTCAAAAGGGGTAGATAGAAAAGCTGGAATGGAGAAGTTGATTACGGCAACACACCCGCACCCATTAAAGATAACATCGGGGGCGAGTGCATTATTGCTTATTCAACAAATCCGTGATGAAGCTCATCGCTTTGCCATTACTGCGCATCGACACAGGCGAGGAAAATTAAAAAAAACCTCACCCCTTGAAAACATAAAGGGTTTAGGCCCTAAAAGACGACAACAATTGTTAAAACAATTTGGTGGCTCGCAAGGTATTTCACGCGCAGGAGTGGATAGTCTTTGCAGCATAAAGGGTATTAATCGCCCATTAGCACAACGTATATACGATACTTTTCACCATCAAGATGGCCTTTAAACTTACTATTCCAACTTATTTAACCCTGCTAAGGATTGCTTTAATTCCTTTACTGGTCGTTGTTTTTTATTTACCGTGGCAATACGCAAACACAGCGTGCACGGGGATTTTTATATTAGCGGGTATAACCGATTGGTTAGATGGTTATCTTGCTCGAAAAATGCAACTTGAAACCGCTTTTGGGGCATTTCTTGACCCTGTTGCCGATAAATTAATGGTCGCCATTGTGTTGGTTTTATTAGTTGAAAGCGCCCATAGTCTTTATCTTACCATTCCTGCCGCCATTATTATTGGCCGAGAAATCACCATTGCATCACTCAGAGAATGGATGGCAGAAATAGGGCAAAGCGCCACGGTTAAAGTTTCTTCGTTAGGAAAATGGAAAACGACCGCACAAATGTTAGCCATCACATTGCTCCTTTATGGTGAAGACTTTATCGGACTGCCCATTGTTACGGGCGGCTATTGGTTATTGTATATTGCGGCTATTTTAACCTTGTGGTCAATGGTGCAATACCTAGCGGTTGCACTAGCAACCTTAAAAAATTAAACCTCTTTTAGAAATAATATTATTATTCTCTAACAGAGACATGCCTCAAGTACATTATGACACTTGAATGCTTTTCAAATAAAACAGAATAATAGTAAATAGAATGGATAAGGAAAAAGAAAAACCAACGAAAAAACTTATTACTCAGGATGAAATACTACAAGCGACGCTTAAACTTTTTGCCCAAAAAGGCTATTTCAACACCTCATTAAGTGATATTAAAGATGCCGTAGGACTCAAAACACCCAGCGGTATTTATCAGCATTTTAAAAATAAACAAGCCATTGCTGATGCACTCTATGCCAATATTTTAGATAGTTTGAGTATTTCTATTGATGATATTCGGCGTAGAAACCGTAAATCCTCCGAACAATTGCGTGAAATTGTCGATTTGTTATTTCGACTCACCGACGACATGCCTGAAATTGTACAATTTTTACTCATCGTCAGAACTGATGAATTTTTACCCGACCAAAAGCCCTTATTAAGCACTCCACCTTTCTTAAAGATCAAAAAAATATTCCAATCAGGCATTAAAGAAGGGGAAATACGTTCGCTTGATTCTTTATTAGCCTACAACTATTTTTTTGGCATCATTTATCACACCTTAAAAATGGTACTAAGTGGGGATCTCCCTAAAAAGGCCGATGCTTATCAAGCACAAGCATGGACAACCGCATGGAATACCGTGGTTAAAAAATAAATGGCACAAACTATTTTTTACGCACTAGATTTTGACGGTGTTATCGGTGATAGCGCGGTTGAAACGGCCATAACAGGCTGGAAAGCAGCCTGTTGTTTATGGAATGATTTTGACCAAACACAGCCCCCTGAAGCCATTATTGAACAGTTTCGTTTGGTTCGCCCAATCATGGAAACAGGCTATGAAGCCATTTTAATCATACGCTTATTATATATGGGCGAAAACGCACAAAGCTTGCTCGGTGATTACCAAACAAAAATTAATCGCACTATTCAATCATCTAAAAAAGATATTGCGGCATTAAAGCAACTGTTTGGGGAAACCCGTGACCATTGGATTCAACAGGATATTCACGACTGGATTACGATGAACCCATTATTTTTAGGGATTGCTGAAAAATTAAATCGTTTAAACCAGCAAAATAATCAATGGGTTATTATTACCACAAAACAAGAGCGCTTTGTCAGTCAAATATTAGCTGCTCATAATATTGAACTAGCCCCACATAACATTTATGGCTTAGATCGAAAAATGGACAAAGAGGCTATATTGATAGAATTACTGGGTAAAAATCCTCAGAAAACCTTTTATTTTTATGAAGACCGCCTGCCGATGTTACAAAAAGTACTCAATAATCCTCAATTACAAAACGTCAAATTATTTTTTGCCACATGGGGCTATAACACCCAAGAGGACAAAAACCACGCTGAGCAAAACCCTCGTATTGAGTCGATTAACTTACAAGACTTTTTAGCCTAACAACTGATTATTTCTTCCTGCCTTTTATACTTATGACGCTTAGACCCTTCAAAAACAAACGGCCTCACCTTGGAACAGGTGTTTATATTGATGAAGCCGCCGTTGTCATTGGTGATGTTACGCTCGGTGATAATGTATCTGTTTGGCCGACTAGCGTTATTCGAGGCGACGTTGCCGCCATTTCCATTGGAGAAGACACGAATGTCCAAGATGGCAGCGTGCTCCATGTTTCACATGAAAATTTAAATAACCCCTCACAAAGCGATCACCCCTTAATTATAGGAAAAGGCGTAACCATTGGGCATAAAGCCATTGTACATGCGTGTACCGTAGGCGATTATTGCTTAATCGGTATGGGTGCGATTATTTTAGACGATGCGGTGATTGAAGATTATGTGATGGTCGGTGCGGCCGCCTTAGTCTCTTCTGGGAAAATACTTGAAAGTGGCTATCTTTACCTCGGTGCGCCCGCAAAAAAAATACGGGCATTATCCGATCAAGAAAAAGCGCAATTAGAATATTCCGCTCAACACTATATCAACCTTAAAAACCAATACCTTTAAGCTTTTTTATGTGCGACTGCCGCTTGTACAAACCCTGAAAACAAAGGATGACCTCTTCTTGGGGTTGAGGTAAATTCAGGGTGAAATTGACAGGCTAAAAACCACGGGTGTTCAGGTATTTCAACGACTTCGACCAAACGTCCATCCATTGATTTCCCTGAAAAGCGCATTCCTTTCGCTTCTAACTGCTCAATATAATGATTATTAAACTCATAGCGATGACGATGGCGCTCGGTAATCACATCTTTTTGGTACAATTTTGCCGCCAAGGAATCCGACAATAAACGACATTTTTGACTGCCTAAGCGCATTGTGCCGCCTAAATCAGAGTTTTCGGCACGTGTTTCCACTTGACCACATTCATTCATCCATTCGGTAATCAAACCAATCACAGGATGTGGGGTATTTTTTAAAAACTCGGTACTGTGTGTGCCTTCTAAGCCAACCACATTACGGGCAAATTCAATAACGGCCACTTGCATCCCTAAACAAATGCCTAAATAAGGAATATTATGTTCTCTAGCAAACCGCACAGTCGCAATTTTACCTTCAACCCCTCGTTCACCAAAGCCCCCTGGAACTAAAATAGCATCCAAGTTTTGTAATTTCCCGACCCCTTGTTCTTCAAGGGTTTCAGAATCAATATAAATAATTTTAACTTTATTACGTGTATGAATCCCAGCGTGTATTAACGCTTCGTCCAAGGATTTATAAGCATCTGCGTGTTCAACGTATTTCCCAACAATTGCAATCGTTACCTCATCATGAGGATGAGTCACCGCATCCACCACCGAGGTCCATTCAGATAAATTGGCTGAAGGTACATCAAGGCGTAATTGATCGACCACAATATCATCTAAGCCCTGTTCATTTAATAACAAAGGAATTCGATAAATAGTATCCGCATCAATCGCAGAAATAACCGCCTTTTCAGGCACGTTAGTAAATAAAGCGATTTTACGGCGTTCCGTCGCAGGAATGGCTTTTTGAGAACGACAAATTAAAATATCAGGCTGAATCCCAATGGTGCGTAATTCTTTCACCGAATGCTGGGTCGGTTTAGTTTTAATTTCCCCTGCCGACGCAATATAAGGTACAAGGGTTAAATGAATAAATAATGATTTATCCATGCCCTGCTCCACTCGAATTTGGCGGATGGCCTCTAAAAAAGGCAATGATTCAATATCACCGACCGTGCCGCCTACTTCAATCAGCGCAACATCCACATCCTCAGCACTGGCATAAATTCGGCGTTTAATTTCATCGGTAATATGTGGAATGACTTGTACTGTTGCACCAAGATATTCCCCTTTACGCTCTTTACGCAGCACCGATTCATACACCTGCCCCGTAGTAAAATTATTCTTTTTAGACATCGTGGTTTTGAGAAACCGCTCGTAATGCCCTAAATCTAAATCGGTCTCTGCCCCATCCTCCGTCACAAAGACCTCACCGTGCTGAAACGGACTCATCGTCCCTGGGTCAACATTAATATAAGGGTCTAATTTAGTCATCGTGACTTTAAGACCCCGTTCTTCCAAAATCGCCGCCAACGAAGAGGCTGCAATGCCTTTGCCGAGTGAGGAAACCACTCCACCTGTAATAAAAATAAATTTAG
>JAGLEW010000030.1 GCA_023144875.1 Methylococcales bacterium | reverse complement strand
GTTGGTAAGCATTCTACCCCTTCGATCTGATTCAGTGCTTTGACCACAAAATCATGGCGTTTTTTAAATTCGACCATCATCGTATCAATGCAGGATTGATCGCCCTTAATCGCCTCTTCAGCCGCCACCTGAGAGATTGAGGTTGGATTAGATGTACTTTGCGATTGAATTTTGCTCATCGCTTTGATAATAATTTCAGGCCCAGCGGCATAACCAATACGCCAGCCTGTCATCGCATACGCTTTTGAAACCCCGTTTAAGACCATTGTGCGCTTATAGAGTGCAGGACAGGCGTTTAAAATATTCACGAAAGTGCCTTTTTCCCACAAAATATGCTCATACATATCATCGGTCGCAATAATAATATTAGGGAATTCTAACAACACCTCGGCTAAGGCTTTTAAATCCGCTTCTGTATACGCAACGCCCGTTGGATTTGACGGGCTATTTAAAACAAATAAACGGGTTTTAGGCGTAATTGCCACCCGTAACTGCGCGGGGGTTACTTTAAAACTTTGTTCTTGAGCGGTTTCAATGACAATTGGCACTGCATCCGCTAAGATCACCATATCAGGATAAGAAACCCAATAGGGCGCAGGGATGATCACTTCATCACCTGTATTCAATAAAGCTTGCGCTAAATTATAAAAACTTTGTTTGCCGCCACATGAAACTAATATTTGTTTCGCATGATAATCAAAGCCATTATCACGTTTAAATTTATCAATAATGGCTTGTTTTAAACTCGGCGTTCCATCCACGGCGGTATAACGGGTAAATCCCGTCTCAATCGCATGAATACCTGCCGCTTTAATCGCCTCTGGGGTGGTAAAATCAGGCTCGCCAGCGCCAAGCCCAATAATATCTTTTCCTTCTGCACGCATTTGTGCCGCTCTCGCTGTAATAGCTAATGTAGGGGAAGGTTTAACCGCGTTAACACGGTGAGAGAGTTGAATACTCATGAGTTCCTATGATTAAAAGTAAGATGTTAAACAACCCAACATTATAAGCTATTGCTTCGAATAAGTTATTTTTTATCCGCTGTGGCTTTTTTAATTTCGCCACCGACCGTCACCGTTTGAAATAATTTAGAAACCACACGACGTTTAAAAGCCTCTTTAATCTGCTCAGTCGTAATGGCTTCGACACGCTGTGGAAACGTATCAAGATAATTTAACGGCAACTGATGAAAACCAATCGCGCTCACGTAGCTCATTAATTTACTATTATTATCAAATCGCAACACAAACCCCCCTGTGATATTTTTCTTAGCTGCGATTAATTCTTTTTCCGTAATCCCTTGATCAATAAATGTATTTACCGTATCCATTAACACTTTCAATGCTTGTTCACGTTGTTCATTTTTAGTTTGCAAGCTAATGGTAAATGGGCCTTTTTGAATCATCGGTGAAAAAGAACTGGACGCGCTATACGCTAAACCCCGTTCTTCCCGTACTTCTTTAAATAATTTTGAAACTAAACCACTGCCACCTAACACATGATTACCAACATACAGCGCAATATAGTCTTTATCATGGCGTGTTATCGCAGGAAACCCCACTAAAACATGAGTTTGAGTAGAAGGAAAACTAATATATTGGGTTGTTCCTTTATTTGGAACGACCACCTCAGCAATTGGTTCAGGCTTCTTACCTTTTGGAAGTTTTGCCATGAGCTTTTCAGCCGTCGCTTCGGCTTGTTGTTTATCTAACGCCCCGATAATAACAATCATGGCATTAGCGCTTACATAATAATCTTTATAAAATTGTTGAACTGCTTTGGTGGTAAATTTAGACACCGTTTTAATATAACCTGAACTAGGGTACGCGTAGGGATGTTCACCATAAAGTGTTTTACTATACGCTAAACCAGCAATAGAACCTGGGGTTTCACCCCGTTGTTTTAAAGCGGTTAAAATACGTTTTTGGTCGCGATTAAAATCAGTTTTTGAAAACGTAGGCTGAGTTAATACAACTTCAAGGGTCGATAAGGCTTTGTTAAATAATTTGGGGTTTGTTAACGAGCGCATAGAAATCCCAGCAAAATCCATCCCTGAAGAAGAACCAACATTTGCACCAATACTTTCAAATCGTTGAGAAACTTGATCAGTTGTCCATTTTCCTGCTGCCGTCCCCAATAAAATCGAAGTAAAAGCCGCAATACCATGTTGTTTTCCATCGCGCGCGCTGCCTGCATCAAATAAAATATTAATATCCACCATCGGTAAACTGGGATTATTTACATAATAAACAGGCACGCCTTGAGAGGTTTGCCATTTCTCAATCTTTACTGCCGCCTGTGTGGTACACGAAAAAATGAAAAGACTTAAAAATACGAGTTTAATTTGCATTACGAGTTCCTTTGACAGCAGCGGTTTTTTCAGGTTGATTCATGGGTTGTGGGTCTAAATAGCCAATGGATAATTTATCATCTACTAAATATTTAATCGC
>JAGLEW010000003.1 GCA_023144875.1 Methylococcales bacterium | reverse complement strand
TTTTCAACCATGATAAAAAAAGTGACCTGTTGTTCAGGCGTTTTTTTTTCTCGGCTAATAATGTTTTTAACATAAAGTAAATTTATTTTATCCATCGTACTCTCGAAAGCTTTAAAGTCATAAACTTAAGGCATCAAGTTTATCCCAAAGCTGGTAAGCCTGTTCTAATTTTTGCTCCGTTTCTTGTAATTCATGTAATACTTGTCTGGTTATTTGTTTTGATTGCTGGTAAAAAGTGGGCGCGTTAATTTTTTCATTTAATGCCTGTTGTGATTGTTCTAATTGATCAATTTTTTCAGGCAAGGCATCCAATGTTTGCTGTTGCTTATAGGTGATTTTTTTAGGGTTGTCTGTATTAGCTTTCGATTTTTTTAAATTACTTTTTGTTTTTTCCTGTGCCTGTTGTGCTTTTCGTTGTTGTTGATGATGCAATGACCAATCACTATAGCCACCAATAAACTCATTAATATGCCCTGTTCCATCAAAAATCAACACACTGGTCACCACATTATCCAAAAAGGCTCGATCATGACTGACTAATAACACCGTACCGTTAAAATTGACTAATTTAGCTTCTAATAATTCTAAGGTTTCTAAATCTAAATCATTGGTCGGCTCATCCATCACGATTAAATTGGCAGGGCGAGTAAATAATTTCGCCAATAGTAATCTATTTTTTTCGCCCCCTGATAAACTTTTTACAGGTGATCGAGCGCGTGCAGGGCTGAAAAGAAAATCGGATAAATAAGACATAACATGACGTTTATTTCCTCCTATTTCAATAAAGTCACTGCCTTGTGCGACTGAATCTGCCACCGTGATTTCTGGATCTAATTGCTCACGCAGTTGGTCAAAGTAAGCTATTTCAAGCTTTGTCCCTTGACTAATTTCACCCTCTGTCGGCGTAAGCTGTTGTAATAGCAGTTTTAAAAATGTTGATTTTCCACTGCCATTTGCACCAATTAAACCAATTTTATCCCCACGCTGAATAAGCGTAGAAAAGTTTTTAATAATAATTTTTTCATCGTATTGAAAGCTAATATTATCCACTTCAATGACTTTTTTCCCCGAAGCATCTGCCGCGCCTAGCGTTAATTTACTGGTGCCTTGTGTGTTACGCCGTTCTGAGCGTTCACGACGTAATTGCTCTAACGCTCTAACACGTCCTTCATTACGAGTTCGTCGAGCCTTAACCCCTTGTCGAATCCATGTTTCTTCCAGCGCTAATTTTTTATCAAACTCAGCATTTTGATTGGCTTCTTCTTCTAAAAAAGCCGCTTTTCGGCGCAAATAGTCCTGATAATTACCTTGCCATGACACCAGTTTTCCTCGATCTAAATCAACAATCCGAGTTGCTAGTTTTTGTAAAAAAGACCGATCATGCGTTACGAATAACACCGCCCCTTTAAATTGGCTGACCTGTTCTTCCAACCAATGAATACTTTCAAAATCAAGGTGATTGGTCGGCTCATCGAGTAACAAAACATCAGGTTCTATGACTAAGGCTTGTGCTAATGCGACTCGACGTTTCCAGCCACCCGATAAACTATCAACCTTTACATCGGCAGGTAAATTTAATTTACTCAAGGTTGACTCAACCCGTTGCTGAAAATGCCAGCCATTATGAGTTTCAAGCTGGTGTTGTAAATTACCTAATTCTTCTAACGCTTTTTCATCTGTCGCCTCCATGTGCATGGATAAATGATGATAACGACTGATCCAATGTCCTAAATCACCTAAGCCTTCGGCAACGGCATCATAAATACTCATGCCATCGGTTAGCGTTGGTGCTTGTTCTAGCCATGCGAGTTTTAATTCAGGTTGTCGCCAAATTTCACCCTCATCGGCCAAAATATTACCCGCAATAATTTTCATCATCGTAGATTTACCTTCACCATTACGCCCTAGAAGCCCGACGCTTTCACCCGCGTCTAATTGAAAGTTAGCCTTATCTAATAAGGCGTGAGTTCCATAGGCAATGGAAACATTGGATAATTGTAATAAAGGCATGAAGGTTGTTGGCTAAAATAAATGACGCATTATAAGCTAAAAACTTATAATAGAGGGGTTGTAATCATTACTACCATTTTTTATCGTACTTATTGTCTTCTTTACAAGGAAAAATATGTCTGAATTAAAAGCTATTGAATCAAAAAACCTACGTTTATCAACAGGGTTGCACTTATTGTCGTATCTTGATGCGGTTGATATAGAGAATCCACCGTTAGTCAATATCGCCATACCTATGGGACAGGTTAACTCTCAAGTCTCATTGTTATTCCAAGATCCAAGTCATGAAGGTTTTTTAAATAAACCGAATGATTCGGTGGTCGTACGTGTTGTTGGTGAATCAGCGGAAGTCACTGTCGGAATTTTTATCACACCAGCGTGTAAAAGCGCTGAAATAAAATTTGAAGCCAAACCTTTGTTATCTGAAAACACAGTAACAACGGATACAGCACCCGAACCTGTGGAAGCAATTTCTCCAACCGTAGAAACGGAAACAGCCGTACTAACGGATAAAACTCCTGAATCGGAGGAAGCAGCTACACCAACTGAAAAAGATTATCCTTTAGCTTTTTCAGGGCATGTTCAGTGGCAAGGAGATGTTCAGTTAGCCGCAGGCGAAGCCTTAGGGAACCCTGAAAAAGATTGGCGCATTGAGAGTTTTGCCATTCATTGGCCAGAAAAACCAGCAGATGTAAGTATTGAGTATCATTGTTATGTCAATACCTTAGGTGAATCCCCTAAATCTTCTTTGAATGCACTCACTGGTACAAAAGCACGCGCCTTGCCAATTGCCGCACTTTCGGCCAAATTAACAGGGGAAAATGCCGACCTTTATGAGTTAATAATTGAAGTTATTTTCTCTGAAACAGGAGTAAAAACGCTGAGTACCGATGGCGAATTAACATGGGGCTTACATGAAAATGAATACCTAACGGCTATTCGAGGTATTGTCACTGAAAAAGTGGTTATGGAAGAAACCGTTGTAACAGATAATGTGGTCGAAAATATCTGGGCTGATAGCGTTCAACCTGAGCCTACCAAAGAATCAACCCCACCAGCCGACAATATCTGGGATGATACGGTTGAAGAAGAAGCGCCTCAGAACGTTTGGGAAAATGCCACAGAAACTCAACCAAACGAAAAGCAACCTTCGTTTACGGTTAAAACCTTTTAAGTTATTTTAAAAATAAGGCTATCAATAATTGCTGTTGATAGCCATTAAATCGCTGTTTTTAACCAAAATTTAATTTTGCTTCTAAATCATTTCGAGAATCTGCATTCATTAAAGCCTCATCAAGACTGATTTTTTCGGCGTTATACAAATCAAACAACGCATCATCAAACGTTTTCATCCCCTTAGTGCCACTGCTTTTCATGGCATTTTTAATTTCAGGGAGATCGCCTTTTAAAATTAAATTAGAAATATGTGGTGTGTTAATCAGTACTTCAATCGCCGCACAACGTCCCCCATTAATAGTTGGCACTAATCGTTGAGAAAGTACCGCCTTTAAGTTCGTCGAAAGATCCATAAATAATTGTTTATGGCGTACTTGAGGGAACATATTAATAATTCGCTCCATAGCCTGATTTGCATTATTGGCATGCATGGTTGAAATACATAAGTGCCCCGTATTTGCCAGTTCTAACGCGGCTTCCATCGTTTCTTGATCTCGAATTTCTCCAATTAAAATAACATCGGGGGCTTCTCGTAAACAAGCTTTTAATGCTTTGGCATAAGAAACCGTATCAATACCAACTTCTCGTTGATTTACAATGGATTTCAAATTAGGATGGGAGAATTCAACAGGGTCTTCAATGGTCAAAATATGACCTGGTGAATTGCTATTGCGGTGATTAATCATCGCCGCTAACGTGGTGGATTTTCCAGACCCTGTACCACCGACCATTAATAATAAACCCCGTTTCGCCATAATTAACTCAGGCAATACTTCAGGTAAATTTAATTGTTCTGCGGTTGGAATAACCGAGGGAATTAAACGTAAGACTAAACCAACCGTTTTACGCTGATAAAAGGCATTAGCTCGAAAACGCGCACTTCCATCGGGCATTTCAATGGCAAAATCAAGATCTTTATTTTCCTGAAAGGTTTTGATTTGATCAACATTCATAATCCCTAAAGCACCCGATTCGGTCAATTCAGGCGTTAAAATATATTCATCCATTGAGACGGCCACCCCTGATATTTTAATTTTAACCTGTGAACCTGAGGTTAAAAATAAATCAGAGGCATTCAATTCAATCATTTTTTTAAGATAAGGAAAAATATCTAAATGGCCTTCGGGAATTTTACCTAATACTTCATAGCGCTGGTCTTTTTTCTCACTTGAGACTTTCGGACTGGTTTTTTCAGTATCGGCATTTGGTTTCGGAATATTTAAATCTAAAAAACCGTCTTCATCCTCAACCACAGCGTTGATATCCGTGGGCTTAGGAATTTCTTTTTTAGGGCTTAAAATTAATTCTAAGCCTTTCGTATCAATGCTTATGGCTATATTAAAGGCATACTTATCATTAAAGGTATACATAGCAGCTAAGGTTTTATCTTTAATTAATTGTTTCTTTTCATCTTCAGTAATTAAAGCAAAGATCACTCGCTGAATGTCTTTATTATCTAACAGAGTTTTCCCGATTATTTTATCTTGACCGCCTATGTGTAATAACGGAGGTGAATTGGTTTTAAAGATTAAACACTCGCCATTTTTTTTGAGTAGGAGTTTTAAGTATTTTACTATATCCATCGTTTTGTTAATAATTGCCCGTTAATTTTATTGATATGTGATCACTATTATGCCACACCCGCATTGACATCGCGGGCAGACTCATCGTCTTTAGATTCTAATGAAAACCCCCCTGTCCCTAACTCAGCGCCTTCATCAAGCTTAATTGTTAATCGAAGCTCATTCGCCGAATCCGCATTTTTTAATGCCTCTTCTTCCGTGATTTTTCCTTCTTTATACAAGTCAAATAAGGCTTGATCAAAGGTTTGCATCCCCAATTCTTTAGATTTTGCCATGATGGGTTTAATCCCAGAGACATCCCCTTTGGCAATTAAATCTTGAATTAATGGCGTATTCAATAAAATTTCAATTGCCGCACAACGTCCTCCATCCACTGTTTTAATTAACCGTTGTGACACAATCGCACGTAAATTGGCGGATAAATCCTGCATTAATTTTAGCTGGGTTTCCGTGGAGAAAAAGCCTAAAATTCGATCAACCGCTTGATTCGCATTATTCGCATGTAAGGTTGCCATCGCTAAATGCCCTGTTTGCGCGAACTCCATTCCAAAATTCATGATTTCCGCATCTCGAATTTCACCTAACAAAATAACATCAGGCGCTTGTCGTAGCGTATTATGTAAAGCGGCTTTCCAGCTTTCTGTATCCACGCCAATTTCACGTTGCATAATGATGCAGTTTTTATGAGGGTGTACGTATTCAATCGGGTCTTCAAGGGTAATAATATGTCCATGACTGTGGGTATTTCGATGATCGATTAACGCCGCCATCGTGGTCGATTTACCCGAGCCTGTGCCGCCCACCATCACGATCAAGCCATTTTTAGCCATAATCACCTCTTTTAGTATAGGTGGCAGTCCTAATTTGTCAAAATTAGGCACTTCGGCGGCAATCACACGCATCACTAACCCTTGGCAGCCTTGTTGCACATAAGCATTGACTCGAAACCGTCCTAATCGAGGCGGTGCAATAGCAAAATTACATTCTTGCGTTTCCTCAAACTCTTTAAGCTGTTTGTCATTCATGATGCATTGGGTAAAGGCTTTGGCATCATTCGCTGATAACGGTTGCTTAGTAACAGGAGTCATTCTGCCTTTAATTTTCATCGCGGGCGGAAAACCTGCGGTAATAAATAAATCGGAACCATCTTTTTTCAACATTGCCTGAAGTAGCTTCAACATTATCGACATTGCTTCTTCTCTTTCCATTATATCCTCTTTTTAAGTCACTCTAAAACGCAGGTTAAGGCGTTAAAATCTGAGTAATTCATTCATTGATGGTCACTGATATTTTTATTTAACCGCGTATAATACGCTTTTTTTCAGTTTAAAAACTAGAATGAGTCAGCAAATAAAAGCAATAGCGTTAATTTCGGGGGGCTTAGATTCGATGTTAGCCGCAAAAACAGTCATGGCGCAAGGTGTGCATGTGGAAGGCATTAATTTTTTCACAGGTTTTTGCGTGGAAGGACATACGCACGCGATTAAAAAAAAGGACAAAGCCAAGCCAAAACGTAATAATTCTTTATGGGTCGCCGAACAATTAGGCATGAAGCTGCATATTGTGGATATTATTGAGGAATATAAAGATGTTTTAATTAATCCAAAGCATGGTTATGGCGCGAATATGAACCCTTGTTTGGATTGTAAAATTTTTATGGTCAATAAAGCCAAGCAATGGATTCAAGAAAACGGCTTTGATTTTATTATTACAGGTGAAGTAATAGGACAACGCCCTATGTCTCAGCGTAAAGAAACCATGCCTGTGGTTGCCAGAGAATCAGGCGCGAATGATTTATTATTACGCCCGTTGTGTGCGCAAAATTTACCAATCACCAAGCCTGAACGTGAAGGCTGGGTTAATCGAGAATTACTGCATGATTTTAGTGGTCGCTCACGCAAGCCTCAAATGGCATTGGCAGAAAAATTTAACTTTGAGGATTATGCCCAACCTGCTGGCGGATGTTGTTTTTTAACCGACGAAGCGTATTCTAAAAAATTAGTGGACTTATGGGAAACACGCGGCGAAAAAGACTATGATTTAGACGATGTGATGTTATTGAAAGTAGGACGGCATATTCGCCCCAATTCTCGTTTTAAAATTATGGTCGCCCGTGAAGATGGTGAAGCCCGCTTTATGTCAGGTTATAAAAAAACCTTTATTAATATGAATTGCAGTAGCCACCGAGGGCCTTTAGCATTATTGGTCGGTGAGCCTAATGAAGACGATATAAAATTGGCGGCACGAATTCTCGCCCGTTATGGTCAAGGGCGCGCCGAAGCACAAGTAGACGTTGAAGTACGATTATTAAATGGCAAAAGTCTGCAATTAGCCGTCCAACCTTTCTTAGCGGATGATATTCCACCAGCGTGGTTTATATGAGTTTTCATACCCTTGATGCACGGCGATTACTATGCCCTTTACCTGTGATTCGCACCCAAGATAAAGTCAAACAATTACAAATTGGGGATGAGTTAGAAGTGACCTCAACCGACCCTGGGGTGATGCAGGACATTCCAACATGGTGTCGTATTAATGGGCATCAAGTACTAGAAACCAAACAAAACCATTACGATTATATTATTCGATTAAAAATAGGTGAATAATGTCTGAATCTCTCAATGCCGATGAAATTGCGCACCTAAAATCCCGTGTCACCGTTGTTGGTGCAATCGTTAACGTTTTCTTAACCCTGATAAAAATTGGGGTTGGGGTTATGGGACAGTCAACGGCATTAATTGCGGATGGCATTCATTCGTTTTCAGATTTAGCCAGTGATTTATTAGTATTAGTGGCGATTAAACTAGGGTCAAGAGAAGCCGACTATCAACATCCGTATGGCCATAAACGCTTTGAGACCTTAGCAACGGTTATTTTAGGCTTAGGGCTGATAATAATTGCCGCAGGTATTGCATGGGATAGTACCCAGCGACTTTTAAATCCTGAAACCCTTACCATTCCCAATTTTGATACCTTGGGTATTGCCGCGATTTCAATTCTGACCAACGAATGGTTATATCACTACACAAAACGCATCGGACAGCTAACACGCTCAAAATTATTATTGGCCAATGCGTGGCATCATCGCAGTGACGCTATTTCGTCGATCATTGTGTTATTGGGCATCGGCGCGGTTTTACTAGGATACCCCTTTGCCGATACCATCGCGGCACTATTAGTCGCCTTAATGGTGGGGAAAATTGGCTTACATTTAATCATAGAAAGTATTAAAGAATTAGTTGATACCGCCCTTCCAGAAACATTGATTCAAGAAATTCGTCGCGTGATTAAAACCACTCAAGGCGTTGAAAGTATTCATTTATTACGCACCCGACAAATGGGCGAAGATGCGTATATTGATGCTCATATTGTGGTGAATGCTAAAATCAGTGTTTCAGAAGGGCATGTCATTGGCGATAAGGTACGTGAAAGTTTAATCAAAAAATTTGATGAAGTGGTTGATGTTCTCGTGCATATTGATCCTGAAGACGATGAGTTTCATGATAAATCAGATCGCCTATTATCACGCAATGAAATTTTAATCCTTTTGAATAAAACACTAGGCGATGAACTTTATACACGGGTGGATGCCGTCAACTTACATTATTTGGATAAAAAAATTGAGGTTGAAATCGTAATTCCACAATTATTTTTAGTTGAAGCTACACAAGCGATCCATGTTAGTCAACAATGTCATGCCTTGGCCAAACAGCACGACAGTATTACAACAATTAATTTATTTTTAAAGGTATAAAATTATGGCGGTCAATCCCCTACCCTTTCCTATCATGCACCCTGTGAATGGTATTACGCTTGGCACCAGCAATGCAGGCATTAAGCAAACAGAACATGATGATTTATTAATTTTGCAACAAGTTGACGGTGGAAGTTGTGCCGCTGTTTTTACCCAAAATGCCTTTTGTGCTGCGCCTGTTCGTGTTGCGAAAGGTCATTTAGATCAAAAACCACGTTGTCTGGTGATTAATTCAGGAAATGCCAATGCAGGCACGGGTCAGCAAGGCTGGGATGATGCCATTTCAACCTGTGTCACTGTCGCTGAGCTTATTAAAAGTGATTCGACACAGG
>JAGLEW010000029.1 GCA_023144875.1 Methylococcales bacterium | reverse complement strand
AAAATACCTAACACCATTGCCTGATAAAAATTAGAATCTTGTTCATAAATTTTTGCCGCTAATACTTGTGCTTTAATGCGCGCCAATTCTTCAGGTTTAACCAATTCTTTTTTCAGTAAATTAATTTCAGCTTTAATGGCTTTTTCTAACATTGCTATGCTTTTACCTTCCACAGGAACCCCTGAAAAAGTAAATAAATTATCCAAACGAGTGGCAAAGGAATAACTAGCGCTCGCTGAAAGTGCCACTTGCTGTCCACGAATTAATTTTTTACTCAATCGCGCGCTGTCGCCTCCATCTAAAACATTCGCTAATACTTCTAAAGCATAGGCTTCTTTTCGATCTTTAATGGTGTTAAGTACAGGTACTTTATAGCCCATCAGTAAACTGGGTAATTTAGCGGGAATTTTCATGGTCATGGTACGAACCCCGTGTTGCTCCATTTCAATTTGGGGTTTTAATGGCTGAATCTTACTGGTTTTTATGGCACCAAAATATTTTTCTGCCAATGCAAATACGGCGGGGGCTTCAATATCACCGACCACCACTAAGGTGGCATTATTCGGTGCATACCAACGTTGATACCATGTTTTTAGATCATCAATTTGGTAAGCGGCAATATCCGAAGGCCAACCAATAACAGGGTTTTTATAAGGGCTACTGGTGTACACCATCGCTGAAAATTGCTCATACATTTTAGCGCTCGGATTATCATCGGTGCGCATACGACGTTCTTCAGTAACAACTTCTAACTCCTTAACTAAGTCTTTTTTTTGAAGATTAAGGTTTCGCATTCGATCCGCTTCTAATTTAAAACTGATTTCCAAGCGTGATTTTTCCAGCGTTTGAAAATAGGCGGTGTAATCTTGCCCCGTAAACGCATTTTCATTCCCCCCATTTTCAGCAATAATTTTAGAAAATTCACCATCAGGGTAGTTAGCTGTGCCTTTAAACATCATGTGTTCAAGCATATGAGAAATCCCCGTAATACCATTTGGCTCATAACTACTGCCCACTTTATACCAAATTTGAGTTACCACCACGGGGGAGCGATGATCTTCTTTAATCAACACTTTTAAACCGTTGCTCAATACTTTCTCATGTACTTTATTGTCTGCACTGTAAGCCACACTTAAGGGCAAACAACACAGAGCAAAGAATAAATATTTAACTTTCATAACTTCCTCAATAATAAAAATGATAGGCTCATCGACTATTTCAATAATGAATCGTTCCCTGTATTCTATACGATTATTCTAGGTTATTTGAAATTCAATGACATACAACAACGATATTCTTTCGTGGAAAAATTATTTAGAACTGTGTAAGCCAAAGGTGGTTGCGCTGATTATTTTTACAGCGATTGTTGGAATGCTGTTAGCGGTTGAAGGTATACCCCCATTAGAACCTTTGCTCTATGCAACCATAGGTATTGGTTTAGCGGCTTCCTCAGCGGCAGCGATTAATCATTATATTGATCGACAATCCGATGCCAAAATGGCGCGTACTAAAAACCGTCCTCTACCGCAAGGAAATTTATCCGCTAAAAATGTGATTGTTTTTGCATTAATTTTAGGCGTTATTTCAATGCTTATTTTAGGAATATTGGTTAATCTTCTCACCGCCTTTTTAACCCTCTTATCTCTAATTGGTTACGCCATTATTTACACGGTTTATTTGAAGCGTATGACACCACAAAATATTGTGATTGGAGGCGCAGCAGGCGCAGCTCCCCCCGTTTTAGGTTGGTGTGCAATGACAGGCGAGGTGCATCCCTTTTCGTTATTATTATTTTTAATTGTCTTCATTTGGACACCGCCCCATTTTTGGGCATTAGCAATTGCACGTCGCAAAGAATACGCTAAAATTGCCATTCCAATGCTGCCTGTCACACATGGGGTTGAGTTTACCCGTTTGCAAATTTTACTTTACACTATCTTATTGTTTCTAGTGACTATTCTTCCTTATTTAACGGGTATGAGTCATCTTATTTATTTAGTTACCGCAGTCTTACTAGGGTTTGTCTTCTTATATTTTGCAATCCTGATGATGAAACGAAAAGACGATAAAACCGCCATGCAAACCTTTGGTTTTTCAATTCTTTATTTAATGTTGATGTTTGCCGCTTTATTGATCGATCATTATATACCATTAACGATTGAATCTATTTTAGGCTAATTCGTTAACCATTCTTATCGCTAGGGGGCGCTGTAAGATTAATTTCAATCCAAAAGGATGAGCCTTTATCAACCACGGTTTCAACCCCAATGCGACCATCCATAAGTGCCATTAATTTTTCACAAAAACTCAGTCCAATGCCATTACCTGGAATAACCCCATTTTTAGCCGATAAACGCTCAAAAGGTTGAAATAACTTCTTCAAATCCTCATCGCTAATGCCATAGCCTGTATCAATCACCCATAATTTAATTTTTTCTTTATTAATCGGTTTAATTTTTACGTTAACTGTGCCTGTTAGACGATTATATTTAACCGCATTTGATAATAAATTGAGCAGTACTTGATAGATTAATCGTTTATCCGCCTGTATAAATAGTTCCTCTTGCGGTAATTGATTCGTTATAGTTACTTTTGAATCTTTAAAAGCGGCTTGAATCGTATCAATACACGTAATAGCAATTAAATTTAGACAGACGGGTTCCATTTTAGGCTCAATTTTCCCCGCCTCCATTTTTGAAAACTCTAAAATATTAGAAATTAAAGAATTTAAATGTTCACCCGCGCTATAGATATGACTAACATACCCTTTTTGAGCTTTTGTTAAGCTGGAATGGGAATTATTTTCAAGCAATTGTGAAAAACCCATAATAGCATTGAGCGGGGTTTTAAACTCATGACTCATATTGGATAAAAATTCAGATTTTGCCCGACTCACATCCATGAGTTGCTGACTACGCCGATTAAATAAATTGGCTAACTGTTGAATTTCTTTTGCATTACCTTCATTTAAAAAAATATTCTTTTCACCTTTATTACTAGATATAGTTCGTAAAGGTCGAATTAAAACCCGATTTAAATAACTTAAAATAAACAGTGTTAGAAATGCAAAATAAGCCAGCAATGCAACACCTAATTTTAAATAAAGTTTGTGCCTTTCTTGGGCAATATTATCCAAAGGGGCGACTAAAACAACTTTCCAATTTGTTTCAGGCATAATAACAATTGAAACTAAAACCGAGGTTTTAAGAAAATAATCATCTTTTAAAATAAATTGCGTCGATGTTGTTGCTGTGTTTTTTTGAGCAATGATTGTATTGGAGATGATGACCGCTTCTTCTGGGTTAATCTGATAACTTTCTTCCTCAATTCGCTTGGATAACGCGGGGTCAACAGGTTTTATTGTGGCAGAATCTTGTTCTTGAATCTGTGTAATCATGGCTAAAAAGGACGCTTTTTTTTGAGCTAATTCATTTAAATAAATATAACTCAGCTCACCTAATTTATTTTTCTCAACCACCATTTCATTTTCAGGAAACGATAAAAATTTTCCATTTCTATCTAAGGCAAACGCATAACCCTTTAATGATTTTGTAGAGCTGGCTAATAATTCACTCAAACCACTCAGCTTTAAGTCAATAGTACTCACCCCATAAAAAGCAGTATCTCTATACATTGGATAACTAACGGTTACCATTGGTTGCTTTGAGTAAGGGTCAATATAGGATTTTGACCAGAAAACATTATTTTTTTTAATAAATTTAACGGGAACATACCATTCTTCATGATGATAGCCCTTCCCTTCAGGATTATTATAATCATCATAATATTTTAAAATACCTTCTGAGCCTCTTCCCCAAAAAAAACTATGCCGTTCGGTTTTTTTTTCAAATAAATAAGGCTCTGGCCATACGCCGCCTCCTGCAATCATATCCTGCGATGCATTATAATTAATTAGGTTCGGCAATAACTCTGCATGTATTTTTTTTTCTAAAGGTAATTTTTCCGCCAGTTTTGCCAATGAAACAGCTAATACCTTAGCATGACTTATTTCTTCATTTAAGCGGCTAATAATACCAATTTCGGTTAACTGAACCTCTTTATACATTTCTTCCCGTAACAACGCTTTACCAACCGTATTAAGCCCCATCAAAAGCAGGAATGACGTTAAAAATAATAAACTAATAAATATAAGAGGAATTTTAAATAATAAACTGTTTTGAAACGTCCAACTTTTGGCTTTAATGCTAGTTTTCATTTGCTCTTAAATGGATAAGGTGTTAATAAGAATATTAGTAAGTTTTTAATTATAGGTTAAGGGATAAAGTTATAGTTGTAAAATGAGATTAATACTTATTTAAAAAGCTAAATCATTCACACTGAGAATTGCCAATAAAATTGCGGCAATAATGCCTGAAACCATTAAGCCTAAGACCACAATTAATAACGGTTCTAACAGGGCTAATAGGCGTTTAATGGTGGTTTTTAATTGTTTATCATAAATTTCTGCCATTTTGAGGAGCATTTCTTCGAGCTTGCCTGTTTCCTCACCGACTTTAATCATTTGCATTGCCATTTTAGGAAAAAGTCCGCTTTTCAGGAGGGCATTACTCATGTTTTTTCCCTCGGTTAAATCCTTAACCGCTTCATCAATGACCTCCGCTAACACCAAATTTCCGATCGTTTCTTTCACAATTGACAATGATTCTAAAATCGAAACCCCATTACCTAATAATGTCCCGAGTGTTCGGCTGATATTCGCAGTTTCTTTATTTTGGATGATCTCCCCCGCCAGCGGTAATTTTAAAAAACGCGCATCCCATTGTTTTTTAGTGATAGGGTTATCAAGCTGTTGTTTCATAAATAAATATATAAAGAGTGCAATGCCCAGCAACAACCACCAATAGCTCTGTAAAAAATCCGATAAGCCGACCACAATTTGTGTGGGTACGGGGAGTTCTTTCCCTGCATCAGCAAACATTTCAGAAAATTGTGGCACGACAAAGGTTAACATCACCGACAAAGAAGCGATTGACATCACTAATAAAATACTCGGATAAATTAACGCGGTACTCACGGTGTCTTTTAAATCTTTTGAACGTTGCATATAGTCCGATAATCGCGCCAACACACTGCCAAGGTTTCCTCCTGCTTCCCCTGCACGAATCATATTTAAATAAAATTTTGAAAAAACACCCGTTTGACTGCTTAAGGCATCGGCAAATGACATTCCGCCTTTGACTTTTTCTAATATTTGACTGACTAAATTATAAAAATCTTCATTGTCATTGTTTAAATCCATTAATATAAGTAAGGATTTATCCAAAGGCAAGCCTGATTCTAATAACGTGGTCATTTCATCGGTAAATAAACTCACATATTTAGCGCTGGCTTTCGACTTATTACTCCCCAGACTAATGCCTAAAAAGCGATTACCACTGCCTTTGCTAATACTAATGGGCATAAAGCCTTCATTTTG
>JAGLEW010000028.1 GCA_023144875.1 Methylococcales bacterium | reverse complement strand
CCTTAAGTTATTTAGGCGCAGAACGCGCGATTCCAAATTACAATGTAATGGGAGTTGCAAAAGCCAGTTTAGAAGCCAATGTTCGCTATATGGCAATGGCGTTAGGCGCAGAAGGAACACGCGTGAATGCGGTTTCTGCAGGGCCTATTCGAACCTTAGCCTCAGCAGGCATTCAAAATTTTAAATCCATGTTAAGCAAAGCCGCCGATACAGCACCATTAAAGCGCAACGTTTCCATTGACGAGGTGGGAAATGTCGCCGCTTTTTTGTGTTCTGATTTAGCCTCAGGGGTGACGGGTGAAATTACCTATGTTGATTGTGGCTATAATATTGCGGGTATTGCTGCGAGCTAAGGGGGGTTAAAAGCAGAGATGTTAGTGAGTCTCTGCTTTTTTATTTAGTCTTTAAGCTCGTCATCTTCATAAGCTTTAGGTGGAACCACTTCTTTTCTAAGGACAACAATGGTTTTTCCGTGGGCGGTGATGAGTTTTTTAAGCTCTAATTCTTTTAATACACGCCCTGCAACTTCTCGTGAACAGCCGACTAAACGACTTAACTCTTGCCGCGTTATTTTAAGTTGTACCCCGTTTTCGTGCATTTTAGCATCAGGCTCTGCGGATAAATCCAATAAGGTTCGTGCAATACGACCTTCCACGTCCATGAAGGCTAGGTCACGAAAATTTCGACTGGTTAAAATAAGACGGTCTGCCAATTGTTTTCCTACCATGAATAAAATATCAAACGCATCGGTTGCTAAATCAACTTTTAATAAGTGTCTTAAGCGCGTGTGGTCTATTTCGGCTAACTGGCAATGACAGCGCGTTTTAATATTAACCATACGACTATCGGTTTTATTAAAGATACCAATTTCACCAATAAATTGACCTTCATGCAAGTAGGCATAAATGAGTTCACGTCCATCCTCCTCACCTGTCGTGCCAACAGAAACAGAGCCTTTTATAATAAAGTAGAGTTTTTCACTGCTATCCCCTACATGAATCAGCGTTGTTTTTGGCGGATAATTTCTTATATGGCAATAATGTAGAAAATTTTGCAACGCGGGGTTAGTATCGGGGTAATTAACGGTAATAGCCATAGAATCAGTCCTTGTCTTTGTCGGTATTATTTACGCGTTTTAATATGGTGTATGATGGCGCATAAAAGGAAATCAATGAGATCGTAAAACATGATCTATTTCTACTTTACCCTATCTCATACTGTGAACTCAATACGCATAGATAAATTAATTGCATTAACGTGTTTCGTGAGTGCCCCAATCGAAATATAATCCACCCCTGTTTGAGCAATTTCAGCGATATTATTCAGATTAATATCCCCTGATGCTTCTAATTTTATCGGCGGATTATTGATAAAAACCGCTTTTTTTAACGAAGCAACCGAAAAATTATCTAACATAATTCGATCGGGTTTTGCCTGAATAGCTTGTGTTAACTCATCCATTGATTCGACCTCAATCTCAATCAGTACCGAGGTTTGTTCACGGGCTTTTTTAATGGCTTTTGCAATAGAGCCTGCGGCAATAATATGATTTTCTTTAATTAAAACCGCGTCATAAAGTCCTATTCGATGATTTAAACACCCACCACAAAGCACCGCATATTTTTGAGCCTTTCGTAACCCTGGAATGGTTTTGCGCGTATCTAACACTTTTGAATGTGTTCCTGCAACGGCGTTAAAGTAGGCTTTAGATTGGGTCGCTGTTGCCGATAAAGTTTGTAATAAATTTAACGCGGTACGTTCGCCCGTTAATAAATTTCGAGCATTGCCTTGTAATCGGCATAAAACCGCATTTTCTTCGACAAAGTCACCGTCTTTATATCGCCATTGAATGTTTATATTAGGGTTTAATTGTTTAAAAACCGCATCAAACCAGTGTTGGCCACATAATACCATGGGCTCGCGTGTGATCACCGTCGCAGTTGCGGTTTTATTTTCGTCAATGAGCAAGGCAGTGACATCGCCTGAACCAATATCTTCTTCAAGAAAATGACGAATGTCTGTTAAGTTTGGCTGATTTGTCATAAGTATTCGGATTTAATTGGTTATGAAATAAAGGGCAACGGTTTTTACCCTACAACATTTTTTTTAAATAAGCCCAAATTTTATCTAAAATGATGGGCTGTGCTTGAGCATTAGGATGTAAACCATCCGCCTGTATGAATTGTGGCGATTGCATTATTTCTTCAAAAATAAAGGGAATGGTCGTGACATTATGCGCTTTGGTAATTTGTGGAAAAATATTTTTAAACATTCCTATATAGCGTGTGCCATAATTAGGTGGAAGCGCCATCGTGAGCAATAAAACCCCTACTTTTTGTTGTTGGCAACGTTGAATGATGGCAATTAAATTTTGTTTAATCAGTTTCGGCGATAAACCTCGTAAACCATCATTCGCCCCCAATTCTAAAATAAGTAATGAGGGGTTATGTTTTTTTAAAATGGCATCAACGCGTGCCAACCCGCCCATTGTCGTTTCACCGCTAATACTTTCGTTAATAATTTGGGGGGCTTTTTGAGTTTGATTTAATTTTTTTTGCAATAAATGCACCCAACCTTGTTCAACCTGCATTCCGTGGCTTGAACTTAAACTATCGCCTAAGACAACAATCCTCGTGTTTGCTAGAATAGCCGATGAATTCATCAATATTATCACAGCCCATATAATCTTAAACATGTCCCAATCTCCAGTTAACCCAACAGAAAACTTTATTATTGAAGCAAAAGAATTGAGTAAAAGTGTTTTTAACTCTCATGCTAAATTGCATATTCTATCAGGCATTAATTTAAAAATTCAATGGGGGGAAAGTTTAGCCATTGTTGGGGAATCTGGCTCAGGAAAATCGACTTTATTAGGGTTACTTGCAGGTTTAGATACACCAACGACAGGTCATGTTGATATTCAAGGGCAAAATATTACCTTATTAAATGAAGATAAACGTGCCGTGATTCGCAGTCAATTAATCGGCTTTGTTTTTCAATCCTTTCAATTATTACCCAATTTAACCGCGCTGGAAAATGTCATGTTACCTTTAGAGTTAAGAGGTGATGATGAAGCCGAAGCGGTGGCTACGTCTTTTTTAGAACGTGTTGGGCTGAAAGAACGTTTAAAGCATACACCGCAAAAATTATCAGGGGGCGAGCAACAGCGAGTGTCATTAGCACGTGCCTTTGTGACTTGTCCTGCGATTTTATTTGCCGATGAACCGACTGGAAACCTTGATAGTCGAACGGGGCGACAAATTATTGATTTGTTATTTACCCTGAACCAAGAACAAAAAACCACCTTAATATTAGTCACGCACGATAAGGCCTTGGCTAATCGCTGTCATCGAACCATTGTTTTGCAAGAAGGACAGCTTGTATGAGTCGTTCATCATTAGCACTTCGATTTTTATGGCGTGAGGGTCGCTCTGGCGAATTGACTATTTTATTGATCGCATTAATTATTGCCATCACAAGTTCCACGGCGGTTAGCTTATTTACCGATCGTTTACAGCAAACCTTTACCTATCAAGTCGGCGAATTTTTAGCGGGTGATTTGGCTATTTCATCCTCAAAATCGTTACCAACGGTGTGGGCATCAAAAGCTAAAAAATATCAATTAAAACAATCGGAAACTGTTGAGTTTTCAACCATGTTGGTCGAAAATGATCAATTATTATTAGTGGGCATCAAAGCGGTTAGTTCGCTGTACCCATTACGAGGGCAATTAAGAAATACGCAAACAGATTATGCCCATGAAAAAATTAGTAAAACCCCACCTCAACGTGGCAATGTGTGGGTAGATGCGCGTATATTATCCGCCTTAAAATTAGCGATTGGAGATTCTATTACCGTTGGTGATAAAAAACTGGCGATTACCTCAATCATTACCTATGAGCCTGATAAACGTGGTGATATGTTAAGTTTATCGCCTAGGGTCATGATGAGCACACTGGATCTTGCGGCAACCCGTGTCATTCGCTCAGGAAGTTACGTCCATTATTTTACGCAATTTACGGGGGAAAAAACGGATTTAATCGCTTTTAAACGCTGGGGTCAAAAACAACTAATGCCCTCTCAGCGCATTATGGATATTTATCAAGATCGTCCAGAATTAAGCGGTGCCTTAAAAAACACCCAATATTTTTTAAATTTATCCAGTCTTATTATCCTTTTAATTTCAGGGATTGCGGTTGCTATGGCAACGCAGCGTTACACTGAACGGCACTTTAATACATCGGCGACCTTACGTTGTTTGGGCTATACCCAACATCAAATACTCAGCTTATATGCGTATCAATTTTTATATTTAGGATTATTTGCCAGTGTTATTGGCTGTAGTTTAGGCTGGTTAGGTCAACAACAATTATTCCATTTTCTACGTGCATTATTTCCCGCAAAAGTAGCTTCCCCGCAATTATTTACCCTTGCGTTAGGTTTTTTAATGAGCTTTATTGTTTTAGGGGTTTTTGCACTTCCTCCTTTATTACGGCTCAAAAGAGTTTCAGCGCTTCGAGTATTGCGTCGAGAATTAGAACCGATGCCAACCAGTGCGTGGTTGATTTATGGCAGTGCTTTTTTCTTGATCAGTTTTTTTCTTTGGCATTATACGCAAAACTATTTAACCGCCTTACTCCTTCTAAGCGGTACTTCATTGGTTGTGTTACTAATAGGGACAGGCCTTTATTTATCCATGCTAAGTATTAAGGCTCGGTTAGGTAAATTGCCATTATCGTTGCGCTTTGGTGCAAACGCTTTGTTGCGTAACCCTAAAGTCACCGTTATACAAATTTTAGCCTTTAGCTTAACGCTGGTTTCAATCCTATTAAGTACGACCTTGAGCCAAGATTTAATCAATGATTGGCAACACCAATTGCCTGAAAAAAACCCAAATCATTTTGCGCTCAATTTATTTCCAAATCAGTTGAAAAATTTTAGCGAAACCTTGGCAACTGAAAAAATTTCACCTCAAGCGGTATTTCCTATTGTCAGAGGGCGTTTAATTAAGGTTAATGGGAAAAATATTCATCAGCAAGTGACGAAAGATTCTCGGGGACAACGGGCGGTGCAAAGAGACTTAAGTTTAACCTATGCGTTGAACTTACCTGATAATAACGTGATTACTCAAGGCGATTGGTGGGAAAAGGATACCCCCGAAAAAGCTCAAGTGTCTATCGAGAAGAAATTAGCTAAAAGTTTAAAAATTAATGTAGAGGATGAGCTTACTTTTAGTATTGGTAGTCAAGAATTTATTGCGACTGTCAGTAGTATTCGCCAAGTAAAATGGGAAACTATGAGGCCTAATTTTTACATGATTTTTTCACCCGCAACATTAATGCATTATCCAAAAACTTATTTGACCAGTTTTTATCTGCCCAAAGAAAATAAAACCAGTTTACAGGCTTTAATCAAACAATATCCTGCAATGATGGTTTTTAAAGTCGATACCATTTTAGCGCAATTTAAAACTCTATTATTACAAGTCACGAAAGCCGTTAACGCCTTGTTTTATTTTGCCTTATTAGCTGGATTCTGTGTGTTATTTGCGGCGATTTCCTCAACGTTAGGTCAACGGTTTTATGAAGGCGCATTAATGCGAACCTTAGGCGCAAAACGAAGTTTACTGCGCTATAGTTATCTTTTAGAGTTTTCGTTATTAGGCTTTGTTTCAGGTTTATTAGCGATTATGATTGCTGAAAGTGTAATTTTTAGCCTTTATTATTTTATTTTACAACTCGATTACTATTTTCATTGGAAATTATGGCTCATAAGCCCATTTGTTGGTCTGTTTGTTGTCATGATTGCAGGCTGTCTCGGTGTGCGAAAAGTAATCAAAGTGCCACCTGTAAAACTTTTACGACTCACAGAAGGCCGATAAAATTAATCCAATTAGCGTTAATAATTAGGAGACTTAAGATGATTAAATTTTTTATAAAAACCCTTCCTATGAGTATTTTATTACTCAGCGGCTGCGCGCAACAATCAGGCTGGACCCCAACCGTAGATACCTATGGCAGTCAAAATTCCCATCTGCTAAATCAAGATATGAACGAATGTTCGCAATTAGCGAGACAATCCGCAGGTAATACCATTAAGAAAACGGCGATTGGGACAGGGGTTGGAGCGGTTGTCGGTGCAGGAACAGGGGCAGCCGTCGGTGCAGGCACAGGAGGCATGACGGATGGTCGGAGCGCAGATGAAGATGCAGGGACAGGGGCTATGATTGGTGGAGCGGTCGGAGCGGTTGCTGGAGGTTTACATCAAGGGCTTCAATCGGACAGTCAATATAAAAAAGTATACGGGGATTGTTTAAGGCACCGTGGACACCGAGTCCTTGAAAGAAATTAACGATTAAGCGTTAATGGAATGCAGCGTATGATTTGCTATCAACTCTTTGCATTCACATGGATAATAGCGTCATTTAAAATATTTATTTTATTTACTGATGATTGATGAACATAAACACACCTTATTTTTTAACGCATTTGTTTTATTTATCTGTTGCAGTATCGGGCTTTATACACTTTATGATTTATCTTATTCATGGCCGCATACAGGGTGCTTGAAGTGGTATATATTACTCTTTTTAGCCCCTGTTTTTTTATATCATTGTCTGAGTATCAGTTATTTTTTAATTTTTAAAAAACCGTTTGTAAGAAAAAAAACGGTCAGTATACTGAGCCTTATCGTGGGTATTTTATTTGCAGGAGGGCTTTTACAATACACCCAAAATAATTCATTACAACGATTTATCCGTGTTTACACACCCATGATTGAAAAAATTCAGCAAAATATGCCAAAACCTTGCAATGAGGCTTATTTTGAAATAGCGGATATTAAAAACTACAATGCCCACATTCATCGATCAGTCACAAAAGATGGCAAACCCATTGGGGGCTTACTGTATAATACAGATCAGTTTATACTGTACTTTCTTGGTCGATCTATTAATATTGAAGGCAGTCTTATTTTTTACGATTCTACAGTTAAAAAATGGCAGCTCTTTCAAAATAATAACGCGCAAGCAAAAGATGCTTTTGAACAACGACGCTTAACATTGCGCGCATGTAACTCTGAGCATTTCTCCCCACCCACAACATCAACAGCTTTTTTTTAAAAAACTATGTCAAATATTCAGCGTATTGAAGGAAATTTAACCATTAGTGGCGCACAATTTTGTATTGTTGCCTCACGTTTTAACAGTTTTATTGTCGAACAGCTCGAAGCAGGGGCGATTGATACTTTAGTTCGTCACGGAGCCGATGAAGCGAATATAACACTGGTTAAAGCACCAGGTGCTTTTGAATTACCTGTGGTGGTTCAGCGTATTGCCGCTCTGAAAAAATATGATGCAATCATTGCCGTGGGTGCCGTTATTCGAGGAGGAACCCCTCATTTTGAATACGTTGCGGGCGAATGCGTTAAGGGCATTGCACAAGTGTCTTTACAACATGATGTCCCTGTTAGCTTTGGCGTTTTAACCGTTGATACCATTGAACAAGCAATAGAACGTGCGGGTACAAAAGCAGGTAATAAAGGCGGCGAAGCGGCGATGTCTGCGATTGAAATGGTCAGTTTATTTAATAACTTGAGCCATTAATGAGTGAGGCAAAAACAAAAGCCAGACAATGCGCCGTACAAGCATTGTACCAATGGCAAATGACAGGTAATGATCTCAGTATTATTGAAATGGATTTTTTAGAAGAAGATCGTTTAAAAGGCGCGCAAAAAAGTTATTTTAAAGCCCTTTTTTATGGTGTTCCCAAAAAACTTGAGGTCATTGATAAAGCATTGAGCGAATTTGTGGATCGAGACGTTGAAAAAATTGACCCTGTTGAGCGGGCGATCTTACGGTTAGGTGTTTATGAATTTATTCACTATACAGAAACCCCTTATCGAGTCATTATTAACGAAGGGGTTAATTTAGCCAAAACATTTGGTGCGGAAGGTTCGCATAAATACATCAACGGTATTTTAGATAAAATTGGAAAAAAAATTCGCCACCGTGAAATACAATCAAAAAGTTAATTCCTTTCAAACCTCATTTTAGAGACTCAGCTCTCATTTACCTAAGTCGCTTAGGTTTATTTTACCAGTACTTATATACTAATAACTATTCTTAACTTACCAAAATTAGACCTATGTCCCTTACTGATGTTACGCATGGTATCAATCCACCTCATACGGTTGATGTTGTCATTGAAATCCCTGCAAACAGCGATCCTGTTAAATATGAAATTGATAAACATACTGGGGCATTAGTGGTTGATCGTTTTATGGGAACAGCCATGCAATACCCCACTAATTATGGCTATATTCCTCAAACATTGTCAGATGATGGTGATCCTGTGGATGTTTTAGTGATTGCACCTGCGGCATTATTAAGTCGTTCTGTGGTTTCATGTCGTCCAATTGGTTTATTAAAAATGACCGATGAGGCAGGGGACGATCCAAAAGTGCTAGTGGTTCCCATTAAAGAGCTGACACCTTATTACAACAAGGTAAAATCCTATGCAGATGTTACCGAAGAAAAGCTCTCTAAAATTGCCCATTTTTTTGAACATTACAAAGATTTAGAACCCGGAAAATGGGTTAGAATCAATGGCTGGGCTGGCGTTGACGAGGCAAAACAAGAAATTTTAGACAGCATTGCTCGCTATAACGAAGCAGAAAAATAATAAGTTTTTTTTCATTTTTAGATTACGCTTAAAATTATAAAGATGTAAAGCCTTTACATCTTTATCCCACCCTAAAATACTTTTATTTTTCTTAAAAAACAGTGTGATTAATAAGCGCGGTGTTTCCCTAAACTATGAATAAATTACTTTTTTCGTCTGATTACGATCCTTCAACCCTTAAGAGTTATTTATCGGTTAAAAATATAACCCTAAGTGGTGCCTTATTACTAAGCGTCCTTATTTTATACTGGGATGTGTTTGCCAATCTGGTTGATATTTGGAACACCAAAGAAGAATACGGGCATGGTTTTATTATCCCTTTTATTGCCCTTTATTTTATCTGGGAAAAACGCTCGCTTATTCTAGCGGAAAAACTAAACGGCTCGTGGGTGGGATTAGGCTTTATTCTGTTTGCAATCCTTGGCTATTTTGTGGGTATTATTGGTGATGTCGGGTTTTTATTACGATTCTCCTTTATGTTTACCCTTTTTGGATTAACATTGGCGGTAGTCGGGTTTAAAATTACCCGAATTATCATCATCCCTTTACTCATCATAATCTTTTCATTTCCCATTCCCCCCGTTTTACAAGCAGGCCTCACCGCTAAAATGCAGCTCATTTCCTCGGAGCTTGGGGTGATTTTTATCCGCTTTTGTAATATTCCAGTCTTCTTAGAAGGCAACATGATTGATCTAGGAAATTACCGTCTGCAAGTGGTCGAAGCCTGTAGTGGTTTAAATTACCTATTTCCATTAATGAGTTTGGCGTTTATCGCCGCCTATCTTTATCAAGTCGTTTTATGGAAACGTATTACTCTGTTTTTGACCTCAATTCCTATTACCATTGGCATGAACAGCTTTCGTATTGGTATTGTCGGGTTATTGGTTGAGCATTGGGGAACGGTCATGGCGGAAGGTTTTATTCATGACTTTGAAGGCTGGGTTGTCTTCATGGGGTGCTTAATTGTACTTGTGCTTGAAATGTGGTTACTTTCATGGACTGAGCGAAAAACCCGCCCTTGGAGTGATATTTTTGGAATGCCAACCTTTTCCTTGCCACATTATGGAAAACCTTACCGCTTTACGCTGTCGCCCGCTATTTTTAGTATTTTACTGTTATTGACGGCAATTATTTTTATAAAACCACTTGCTAACAATAAAGACCTTATCCCAGCACGACAAAAATTTGCTTCTTTTCCAACCAGTATTGAACATTTAACAGGTCGTACGGCTTATTTAGATCAAAAAACCACCAAATTTTTAGGCTTAAGTGATTATTTATTCGTTAATTTTCAAGATACCGATGGCAAACGCACTAGCCTGTATTCCGCCTACTATGAATCACAAAAAAATGGTAACGTACCGCATTCACCAAAACTTTGTATGCCAGGTGGCGGCTGGCGCATTATTGAATTAACGGAAACCGAATTCTCTGGCGTTACTTTTAATCGCGTCTTAATCAAAAAAGAAAAAGATCGCCAATTGGTTTACTATTGGTATCAACAACGAGGACGTACAATTGCCAATGAATACGCCCTAAAATGGTACACTTTTTTAGGGGCATTTCAGCATCAACGTACAGACGGTGCGTTAATTCGCTTAACCACTGAAATTGATCGCAATGAAGACGTTGCAGTGGCGGATCAGCGCTTACAAAAAATGATGATGACGGTTAATCCAAAATTAGCACCCCACATTCCCAATTAAGACCTTATTTTAACATAAAGCCTTAATCGTTTAGATTGAGGCTTTCGCGCCTCATCCCCTCGGTTCAAAATAGCCAACAAAACAATTCAACCTAACGGATTGACACGTTTTTTTACAATAGTGCTATCATAGCTTTTTCTCAAAATACGGCGTTGCTTTCAGTCCTCTATGATTCGACATATCGCGTTGCGTGAATTTAAAAACCAATTTCAAACCCCCTTTGCATGGATTATTTTAGGCGTATTACAATTTATTTTTGCCTATTTTTTTTTAACCCAAGTTGAAGCTTTCAATCAATATCAGACCCGATTAGCGGCCGTTGAAAATGCCCCTGGGTTGACCGATGTGGTGGTCATCCCCCTATTTAGCAACGCCGCTATCATTCTTTTATTAGTCACCCCTCTTTTAACCATGCGCTTGATTTGTGAAGAACGGCGCAATAAAACCTTCGCTTTATTATTGTCCGCGCCGATTAAAAGCTCAGAAATTATTTTGGGGAAATATTTAGGTTTACTGGGACTATTAATGCCCTTAATTGGCTTATTAACCGTGATGCCTTTATCGCTTTTAGTCGGTGGCACACTGGATTTTGGCAAATTATTTTGCAACGTTTTAGGTCTCTGTTTATTGGTAGCAAGCTTTAGTGCTGTAGGGCTCTATATGTCCTCAATCGCTTCAAATGCAACTCTCGCCGCTATTGGGAGTTTTGCGTTATTACTGATTTTATGGATGCTAGGGGTCACTCAATCACATAGCAGTGACCTATTTGATTATTTATCCTTATTAACCCATTTTCAATCATTGCAATCAGGGCTATTAAACACCGCCGATATAAGCTATTTTATACTCCTAAGCGCAAGCTTTATTTTGCTAAGTATTCACTGTTTAGAATCTGATCGATGTCAAAAATAAAAAAATTCTTTTATAAAAGATCAATCTTGTTTTTATTGATCGGGGGGGTATTAATCGCCCTTGCCTTTTTAACACAGTATTATCCAGCGCAAACAGATATTACCGCCAATGCAAGCAATACTTTATCCGACCGCAGTCAAAAACTTTTAAAAACATTAGATACACCCGTCATGATTGTGGCGTATATTCCGATGGCTTCGCCTACTCGACAACCGATTAATCAGCTTATTAAGCGTTATCAACAGCACAAATACGACCTATCCATCATTTTTAAAGACCCTCAGCAAGAATTAGCCGCCGTTAAAAAATTTAATATTGGAAAGCAAGGCTTGATCATTGTCAAATACAAAGGGCGTATCGAAAAAATCACTTTTTTAGATGAATCCAGCTTAACCAATGCGCTCTTACAATTATCGTCCAGTTCCGAGCGCTGGATCAGTTTTTTAACAGGACACGGTGAGCGTTATGCCAGTGGTAAAGCCAATTTTGATTTAGGCTTATTTAGCCAAGCACTGGCACATCGTCAGATTAAAACCCAATCGCTGGATTTAGTTCAAATTGAAAAAATCCCTGATAACACAGCCTTGCTTGTGCTTTCAACGCCGAGTATTCCCTTGCTTTCAGGTGAAATTAACCTGATTAAAAACTACCTTGATAAAGGCGGAAACTTATTACTGTTAACCGACCCTGATGATCGTTTTTTAACAGAAATTTTGCAAAAACTAGGTATTTCACAACACAAAGGCTCAATTATTGATAACAGTTCTGGTCTTTACGGCATAGACGATCATAGCTTTGTGCTAGTGAGTGATTATAATCGGCATCCCATCACCAAAGGCATGAAAACCATCACGGTTTACCCACAAGCAGCCGCCTTAACCATTACCCAAAAAACCGAATTCTTTGCCGAACCGTTTTTAAAAACCTTAGATCAAGCACAAATTAATAAAACCAAAGGTTCGTTAACGGTGGGAATAGCCTTAACCCGTAATTTAAAGCAAGGCACGCAACAACGCATTGCAGTACTGGGCGATGGCGATTTTTTATCCAATACCTTTTTAGGCAATGTGGGTAATTTGGAACTGGGTTTACGGCTTTTTAACTGGTTAATTCATGACGATCAATTTATTGAAATTCCCCTTAAAACGGCAAAAGATAAGCAACTTATTTTAAGTACATTCAGTATTGCGATCATGGGCTTTGGGTTTTTATTTATTTTGCCACTGAGTTTAATCGCGATTGGTTTTTTTATAGGTTATCGGCGTAAAAACTTGTAAACTGTAAACTAATCGCTTTCTCTTTGATAACGCAGGAAATAATCATGATTTACGCAAACCCTAATACCACTGGCTCACTGGTTTCATTTAATGCCCGTTATGAGAACTATATCAATGGCGAATGGCTTGCCCCCGT
>JAGLEW010000027.1 GCA_023144875.1 Methylococcales bacterium | reverse complement strand
TCGAATATTTTTCTTACAACTTAAACATTCAAACACAAGTACCCACACAAATTATTTCGATTTATTTGTTAAAGAGCGTAAGAACCAAAGTTCTTAATTACTTATAAAGAGATTAAAAATCAATCCCTTAAAGCAAGCCGATCATTATAACGCCATGATCTTTTTTGTCAACACCTTGTTAAAAAATATTCTTCCTGAATCGCTTTCAGAAATTAGTGCCTCTGAAAGAAAGGCGTATTATACAGTCCTATTTCACGTCGTCAACCTTTTATTTTATTAAAATAATACTAATCACTTTAAGGACTTCAGGCTTGCCATTTACCGCTGAAAAATACTGCAAAATAACAGAATAGGCTTTGCCATCACTTTTATTAGTTACCCTAGGAATAATGACTTGCTTATTATTTGAATCATAGGTTGCATGATAACTGCTCACATCATCACTTTCTGGTAAAGGGATTAATTTATTGAGACTAAAGTTCAACTCATCCTCACCTGAAGTGGATGCAACCAAACTTAATTGCGCTTCATATAAATCATTAAAAATATTAACCTTAGGAATAATTAGCCTTCCTACACTGGCATCAAACAAAGCTGAATCAACTAATGCTTTTTCAGAAAGCAAAGGGTTCAAGCCTGTGCCTGCCACTTTAATCGTATATTGGTCATCACTAAAAGTGCTGGAAATTCGTCCATTTACTATTTTAAAGGGGCTATCTTGTCCCTCTTTATCTTTCCCTATAATCGTTCTTTCTTCTCCATCTGCCGTTTCTAAGACAATACTTCCTTGTCCACATTCGTTAAGCTTTTTATCGTCCGAATCTTTTGAACCTGCTAAAGGTGATGAAACAGCAAAAAAGTAATTTCGAGGCGTTTTATCAACACCAATATGAACGGCATTCGTTTTATCAAAACATGGGTCAACAATCCCAATTAACGCTTTATCAAAGTATCCTTTTCGATAGGCTAAATACATATGGTTAGAACTTCCCGCAACGCCATTAATCAATTCATTCCCTGATAAGTCCTTTCTACCTCCTGTTTCTCTTAAAAAACTGTTGAAAAAATACTCCTTTTCTTCCATTGCTTTTGTGATTAAATTACCATCAAAAACATACAGCACCCAATTTTTTTGACCAAAACAGCTACTGCCACGGGGACACATTTCAAGGGTAATCACTTCATTACCTCTACTTGCCAGAGAATACCAATCTTTATCCCCTACACGATGCAAATGCCCTCTAATTTTTTTAGAAGAGGTTAACGGCGTTGCTTGTGCCGAACGATCATTAAATTCAATATCTACATTATCAAAAAGGGAGCCTTGATTAGGCTGAGTAAAAATTGTATTTCCCGCCGCATCCAACGGATTTCCTAAAATAGACACATTTAATTTCGCTGTTGTTTGCTTGCCTATTTTATCTAAATACGTATAAGAAAAACTATCCGTAAGGTTTTCCCCCACCTTTAAAGCCTGTACTGACGGCGCATTGTGATAAAGTGTATAGATAAAACTTCCATCGGTTTTAAAAACGATAAAACCATTTTTAGTGGTCGATGCACTTCTCAACTGCATACTTTCTTTATTATTTTCATTGGTTCTATTCGTTACTTTCCCCTCGATGATGACAGGCTTTTTACTGCCATCATCCTCAATAATGCCATTATCTTTAATCGTAAAAACATCAAAAAGTTCTTGATTGGCTTTCGAGGAATCATATACCGTGTTTCCAGCGGCATCGACTGGATTCCCGATAATAGAAACATTCAGCTTTGCCGTCGCCGATTGACCAAATTCATCAAAAAATGTGTAAGTAAAACTATCAACAGTAACAATCCCAAATTTTAAGACAGAGACACTCGGCGCATTGTCATATAATGTATAGCTAAAGCTCCCATCCACCGCTAAAGTTAAAAAGCCATATTGACTCGCCGCCGCACTCTTTAACTGAACACTTTTCGTTCCTTGACCGCTTTTATCAGCCGTACTAAGGCTACTACTATCATTAGCCATTAAATTTCCCGTAACAATCGTTACAGCAGTATCTTTATTATCCGCTCGAACCACAACACTATCATCACGCGCAATAATAGCGGTTGACACACTTGTGGTTTTTTTAGAAATAATTTGAATCGTTAAGGTTGCCTTTGATTTTTCATTCTTACTATTAAGCGCCGTATATTTAAAAACATCTGTTACTTGTTGATCAAGCTTTAACGCATCAATTTCACGACCACTTTCAAAGACCGTATAAACAAATTCCCCTGAAACATTCAATACTAACGAACCATATTTCCCTATTAAAGACCCATCAATCACAACGCCTAAGGCATCTTGATCATTGCTCTTAACATTACCGTCCACCTTTTTTTGCACCCCCAACACCAAAGAAGACACATCATTATTTGCTTGAGGCGGCTTAATAATTACTTCAGGGGTTGTAGGAGCAGGAGTAGGTGCTGGAGTAGGAGCAACAGGCGTGGAGGTGGGAGGAGCAGGTGTCGGGGTAGGGTTAACAGGCGTAGGCACACTAGCAGGTGGATCGGTAAAAAGAAAGCCTGACAGTACTTGAGGGGAATTCGC
>JAGLEW010000026.1 GCA_023144875.1 Methylococcales bacterium | reverse complement strand
ATCTGAACTCCCTCAAGTGAAGTACAAAAAACCACTATTAGCGCTAATTTTATTTATAAAGAATAGCGTAGGTTACTAAAAAAATTAACCTCAAACATCAGTTTTTATTGAATAGCTCCTATTTAACACGCTTTAATGTCTTGCAAAAAATAGCCAAGTTTCACTTATAACCTCAAATTTTACGATTCTTTTCGACGCGTAGAACTCGAACTAACCCTTTTTTTACGCTTAGATTTCTTTTTCGCCTCATCATTATAATGTGAAATTTTTAACGCCTTACCTGCCACTCTAATTTTTTTCAACGACTGAAATAGTTCTTTTGGCATCCCTGATGGCAATTCAACCGTGCTATAATTTTCTTCAATTTTAATTGAAGCAATATGTTGACCATCAATTCCCGCTTCATTCGCAATAGCACCCACAATATTACCAGGCTTAACACCATGACTTCGGCCTACCTCAATACGAAATAACTCCATATTAACTCCCGTATCCTTACGAGCTCGTGGTTTACGTTCACGCTCACGCTTTTTATCCCTTCCATCCGATTTTTCACGTTGTCTTTTTGGTGGATTTTTTAATAATAAGGGGGTATCACCTTGTACTAAATGCGCCAATGCCGCCGCAATTTCGATCGCAGGAATATTATGCTCATGTTCATATTGCTCAAGAAGCTGAGTATAAAACCCCAATTCTTCAGCCGATAAAGTATCGCTGATACGCTGTTTAAAACGATTAATTCGAGTATTATTGATCACTTCTGTTGAAGGTAACTGCATCTCTTCAACTTTTTGTTTTGTGGCTCGCTCGATATTACTTAACAAGCGTTTTTCTCTTGGTGACACAAATAAAATGGCATCCCCTGTACGTCCAGCCCGTCCTGTACGCCCAATTCGATGAATATAAGCTTCCGTATCGTGTGGAATATCATAATTAATTACATGACTGATACGTTCAACATCCAATCCTCGTGCCGCCACATCAGTTGCAACCAAAATATCAATGCGCCCGCGTTTTAAGTTTTCAATCGTACGCTCTCGCAGAGCCTGAGACAAATCGCCATTAATCGCTGATGCGCTATACCCTCTTGCTTCTAATTTTTCGGCTAATTCAACCGTGGCTGTTTTGGTTCTCACAAAAACAATCATGCCATCAAAAGACTCAACCTCTAACATTCGAGTTAATGCGTCCAATTTATGCAAACCGCTAACAAACCAATATCGTTGACGAATCGTAGAAGCAGTTACTGTCTTAACTTTAATGGTTACTTCTTGTGGGTTTTGCAAATGTTTTTTAGCAATTTTACGAATAATTTGCGGCATAGTTGCTGAAAACAAGGCAATTTGACGTTGTTGTGGCGTTTGCTCTAACACCCATTCTACATCATCAATAAAGCCCATTTGTAGCATTTCATCGGCTTCATCAAGTACTAAACATTTTAGTGAATTTAATTTTAATGTACCACGGCGCATGTGATCCATCACTCGCCCAGGCGTTCCAACGACAACATGTGTTCCTCGTTTTAATTGTCGTAATTGAATACTATAATCTTGCCCACCATAAATAGGTAAGACGTGAAAACCTTTCATTTCAGAGGCATAGCGCTGAAACGCTTCTGCCACTTGGATTGCAAGCTCCCGTGTTGGTGCTAACACTAAAACTTGAGGCTGTTTTTGAGTTAAATCTATTTTAGATAACAAGGGCAATGCAAAGGCAGCTGTTTTTCCTGTACCTGTTTGAGCTTGCCCAATTACATCTTGACCCGTCAAAATATAAGGAATCATTTTCGCCTGTATCGGCGAGGGTGTCTCATATCCCACCACATCTAATGCCTTTAGAACAGGTTCAGACAGTGCTAAATCACGGAAAGAGGGTAAAGGGGAAACACTATCGGACATTGAACTACCTGCTTGAAAAAAAGAAGAGATGTACTTACACTAAAGAAATACCTAACCGTATATTCTACAATATTTTAAGGTTAAAGATGTAATCAAAAGTTACGACTAGGTTTTGAGGATTTGCTTGCTATAATATCCTTATTTTTATTTATATCATTTCAAGATGAGAGGTCCTCATGATTCAAGGCAGTATCGTTGCGTTAGTAACACCGATGGATAATCAGGGTTGTGTTGATGAAACAAGTCTTAAACAATTAGTCGAATTTCATGTTGCACAAGGTACAGATGCTTTAGTCGCCGTGGGTACAACGGGGGAATCAGCCACCTTATCCCCAAAAGAACATTGCAAAGTCATACAATCAATTCTCAAGTATGTTGATGAACGCATCCCTGTCATTGCAGGAACAGGGGCAAACTCAACCTCAGAAGCGATAATACTCACTCAAAAAGCAAAAAAATTGGGCGTTGATGCCTGTTTATTAGTCACACCTTACTATAATAAACCAACACAAGAAGGCTTATATCTTCATTACAAGGCCATTGCCGAGGCGGTTGATATTCCTTTAATTTTATATAACGTTCCAGGACGTACTGCTTGTGACATGGTACCAGAAACCATTGCTCGTTTAGCGAAAATAAAAACAATTATTGGTGTTAAAGAAGCAACAGGCGATCTCACTCGGGTTAAAAAAATACGAAAATTATGTGGCGATGCGTTTGCAATTTACAGTGGTGATGACGCTTCAAGTTGTGAATTTTGTTTGGCAGGCGGCAATGGAACCATCACCGTTACAGGCAATGTTGCGCCTTGTTTGGTACATAAAATGATTATGGCGGCGATTGATGGCAATAGAGAAGCTGCTTTAGCAATTGATGCTAAATTAACAGGCCTTCATAAACAATTATTTATCCAATCTAACCCTATCCCCATTAAATGGGCGGTCGCAAAAATGGAATTAATGCAAAATCACCTCCGTTTACCATTAACGCCTCTAACCGAAGATTGCTTTGCACCCATTGAAAAAGCCATGAAACAAGCGGATATAATTTAAACAACAATGATCAGGCTAAAGATTATTGTTGTTATTACGGCATTATCAACCATCACAAGTTGCGCCTTAAAAAAACATTTCCCCAACAAAGAAAAAGACTATCAATATCGTAAAGAAATTCCGACTCTCGTTATTCCTGATGACTTAAAACTGCCTAAATTTCAGCCACCCGTACTTGCGGATGCGGATAAAGCAAATAAAATCGAACCTGTTAAAGTAACTGAAAATACAACAGTAGAAACAAAAAAACCCGAAACAATTGCTCCGACTGAAGCCAGTAAAAAGACAACCTCAGAAATAAAAAAAGTCGAAACAGTTACACCGATTGAAGTCAATAAAAAGACAACAACAGAGACAAAAAAAGCTGAAACCATTATACCTGCTAAAGTCAGTAAAAAAACAACCACCCCGAATGTCGCACCTAAGGAAACTATAAAGCCTGCGGCAACAACTAGAGAAGAAACTGATCGAGAAGAAGAGACCGTGGTAATGGTTGATATGGTTGAAGGGTCTACTGCACAACCAGCGTCATCAAACCTTAAAAGTTATTCTTATGACGAGCCTACGATTGTCACACCGCAGTCATCAAACCTTAAAAATTATTCTTATGATGAGCCTGTAGTCGTCACACCACCATCAGATACCACCGAAACCGAACCTGAGATAAAGGTTGAGCCCCCTCAAGAGCCAGCAGAAATCAAAAAACCATTCTATGTTGATTTTATTATGTTCGATGCAGGGGCAACACGCTTGCGTACTAATCAAAAATTCACCCCAATTTGGCGATTAATTGGAAAATCCTTAAGCCATAACCACATTGAAATTACTCAACGTAATAGAGAGTCTGGACAATTTATTATCCAATACGATCCTGACCGAAAAGATTACAATGATGATAGCGTTTCAGATGAATTTTGGTTTGTATTTTCCGATAATAATGCCAACGAAAAAGAATTTCGCATTCGAGTTATTTCTTATAATAAAAAGATCGAAATTTTAGTATTAGATGAGTCCAACACTCCCTTATCCGACGGCACGGGCTTAAAAATTCTTAAATTAATATTCAACACATTGCACTCTGCATTATCTGCTCAAAAGTAATTTAAAGGTAACTCTATCCCATGTTAAAACTTCTTGGAACATCCGCGCTTTCAGATTTTAGAATTCATAAACTATTAACCGAGTTACAAAAAATAAACCCTGCGATTCAAGCCATTAACGCGCAATATATACATTTTATTGACCTAAAAGAAACCTTAAGTACGGCTGAACAGGCAATATTAACCTCATTACTGCATTATGGGGACGCGTATCACACAACCTTTGATAACAATCTCCACTTTATTGTCACCCCTAGACGCGGTACTATTTCTCCTTGGTCAAGTAAAGCCACTGAAATTGTCCATCGTTGTGGTTTATCCAATATCATACAGGTAGAACGAGGTATTATTTACCGCCTAAAAACCAGCAATCCTCTTTCTGAAGGCAGTAAAAATGCCCTTAAAAAATTATTGCATGATCGCATGACGCAAACGCTGGTTGAAAATGAACAAACGTTAAACCTCTTCAGTAATGCACCCGCAAAAAAACTCATTTATATCAAAGTCATTGAAGATAAAATGGCCGCTTTAGAAGCAGCTAATACCGAATTAGGGCTGGCTTTATCTCAAGAAGAAATGCACTATTTAACAAAAGCATTCAATGAGTTAAACCGAAACCCAACTGATGTTGAATTAATGATGTTTGCTCAAGCAAATTCTGAACATTGCCGCCATAAAATTTTTAATGCTGATTGGACGATCGACAATATACCGCAGGCAAATAGCTTATTTGACATGATTCGCCATACAGCTACTCGTAGCCCTGAAAATATTTTATCGGCTTACCATGATAATGCCTCGGTGATTACAGGCTCTCATGCACAGGTTTTTATGCGTGACCCTCATACACAAGAATATGGCTATATTGAAGAAGACGTACACTTATTAATGAAGGTTGAAACGCACAATCATCCCACCGCGATCTCCCCTTATTCGGGTGCCGCAACAGGCTCTGGTGGTGAAATTCGTGATGAAGCGGCAACAGGGCGCGGTTCGAGCACTAAAGCAGGCTTAACAGGATTTACCGTTTCTCATTTAAATATTCCAAATGATCCAAAACCATGGGAACAAGCGAATGGTAAGCCTGATCGTATTGCCTCAGCTTTGGACATTATGCTCGAAGCACCAGTTGGCGGCGCAGCCTTCAATAATGAATTTGGGCGGCCTAATTTAGCAGGTTATTTTCGTACTTTTGAGCAAAAAACCAATAAAAAGAATCAGCTTCGTGGCTATCATAAACCCATTATGGTCGCAGGTGGCATGGGAAACATTCGCCCCATGCTCGTAAAAAAACAAGTTATTCCCGCAGGTTCGCTCATTATTATTTTGGGAGGGCCCGCGATGTTAATTGGTTTAGGCGGAAGCGCAGCATCTTCTCAAACCTCAGGTGAAAGTGCTGCCGAACTTGATTTTGCATCCGTCCAACGTGAAAACCCTGAGATGCAACGCCGTTGCCAAGAGGTCATTAATCGCTGTAACGCACTAGGGCATAAAACCCCGGTTATTTCCATTCATGACTTAGGCGCGGGTGGACTTTCAAATGCTGTCCCTGAAATTATCAATGACTGCGAACGCGGTGGAGAATTTGAACTTAGGTCGGTTAAAAATGCGGATTTAAGTTTATCACCGATGCAAATTTGGTGTAATGAAGCCCAAGAACGCTATGTATTGGCAATTCACCCTGATGCATTAGCCCTATTTGAATCTTTTTGTGAAAGAGAACATTGCTTATACGCCGTCATTGGTACAGCGACCGATAAAAAACACCTCACTTTATCCGACAAGCACTTTGGGAATAAACCCATTGATATCCCCATGTCTGTCTTATTTGGAAAACCCCCAAAACTGCATCGTAATGTCACAACCCCTGTCGTTGAGTTAGCGCCATTAAACTTACAAGGCATTCCTTTAACACAAGCCATTGATAGAGTACTCTCCTTCCCTGCCGTCGCCGATAAAAGCTTCTTAATTCATATTGCTGACCGCTCTGTCACTGGCTTAGTTGTTAGAGATCAAATGGTAGGACCGTGGCAAGTCCCTGTGGCTGATGTTGCCGTAACGGCTTCTGGCTTTCAATCCATAACAGGGGA
>JAGLEW010000025.1 GCA_023144875.1 Methylococcales bacterium | reverse complement strand
CAGTTAAGTAATGTTAAGTTATCCGCTAATTGGATGGCGGCGGCAGGTTCGGAAGGCGAAGATTCGGCATTATTTGAAACCGTTAAAGCCGTAGGCTTAGAATTATGCCCACAACTGGGTATTGCTATTCCTGTTGGAAAAGACTCTTTATCCATGAAAACAGTTTGGAAAGAAAATGACCAAACTAAGACCATGACCGCACCATTGTCATTACTCATTACCGCCTTTGCACCCGTCTTAGATGTTAGGCAAACATTAACCCCACAATTAAAAAATAAAGACAGTGAACTTATCTTAATTGATCTTGGTCAAGGTAAAAACCGCTTAGGGGGTTCCGTGTTGGCACAAGTTTATAATCAACTCGGAAATACATGTCCAGATATTGAAAATGTGACCTTGCTCACTAATTTTTTTAATTCTATCCAACAATTAAACAAAGAAGGGCTATTATTAGCCTATCACGATCGTTCTGATGGCGGACTTCTCGCAACAATTTGTGAAATGATGTTTGCAGGACGCTTAGGGGTAAGCCTAAACATTGATACTTTAGGCGATAATGCCTTCTCCAGTTTATTTAATGAAGAGTTAGGCGCCGTTTTTCAAGTAAAAAAACAGCATGTTGAACGAGTAATGACCTTACTGGAAGCCGCTAGTTTAGCGGTGTATACTCATCGACTTGGTTTCATAAAACAACAACAAACGTTAACAATCACGCATAAAGATACGCGCATCTATCACGCTTCTCGAGTAGAACTGCAACAAACATGGGCGGATGTTAGCTATAAAATGCAAGCGCTACGTGATAATTCAGACTGTGCTAAACAACAGTTTAAAGACATTGCCGATAACAAAAACCCTGGCCTTAGTGCCAAAATAACATTTGATATTAATGAAAATATTGTCGCTCATTTAAAAAATGCGCCTCGCCCAAAAGTGGCAATTCTACGTGAACAAGGTGTTAATGGGCATGTGGAAATGGCCGCCGCCTTTGATCGGGCAGGATTTCAAGCCATTGATGTCCATATGAATGATATTATTAAAAAACGTATTACGTTAGCAGACTTTCGAGGACTCGTTGCCTGTGGTGGTTTTTCCTACGGCGATGTATTAGGCGCAGGCGGTGGATGGGCTAAATCTATCTTATTTGACCCACACACACGGGCGGAATTTAGTGATTTTTTTCAACGACCCGATACCTTTGGCTTAGGCGTTTGTAATGGCTGTCAAATGTTATCCGCTCTTAAAGAACTGATTCCAGGCGCTGAAGATTGGCCCGCCTTTAAACGCAACCTATCGGAACAGTTTGAGGCTCGAGTCGCCATGGTTGAAATTAAGCCATCCCCTTCGATCTTTTTAAAAGGGATGGAAGGCTCACAATTACCCGTCGTGATTGCACACGGAGAAGGACGCGCTGTTTTCCTAAATCAAGCTAGCGAAAAAGCTCACGTTGCTTTACACTATATTGATCACTACGGCAATATAACAGAAGACTTTCCTGCTAATCCTAACGGTTCATTAGCGGGAATTACAGGTGTTACCACCACCGATGGGCGTTTCACAATTATGATGCCACATCCTGAACGGTGTTTTAGAACCTTGCAAAATTCTTGGTCTCCCGATCATTGGGAAGAAAATGGCGCATGGTTACGATTATTCAGGAATGCCCGCTTATGGATTGCTTAACGCTGGTCTTTTGACTTATTAACCCTTATTCGTTATATAAAGTTTACTCATGAAGACAATCGTACTTGTAGATGATGTTCAATTTAATTTAACCTTACTCTGGCATTTGGTTAAGCGCATTGAAAATTATAATTCTGTTAGCTTCTTAAAACCAGAGGACGCACTAGAATGGTGCAAAGAAAATGAATACGATTTAGTCATTGTCGATTATATGATGCCAAAAATGGATGGCATTCAATTTATTCAACAATTAAAAGCCTGCCCTGAAAAAAAAGACATCCCTATTTTGATGGTCACCGCTAATGACCAGCTTAATATTCGTTATAAAGCTTTGGAAGCGGGTGCAACCGATTTTTTAACCAAGCCTATTGATAAAACCGAATTTATGATTCGGGTGCAAAACATGCTCGTTTTATGTCAACATTATCGCCATATCGCTAATGAGAATGTACAGCTTAATCATGAAGTAATAGAAAACTCTAAAAAAATTAATGAACGTGAAATAGACACTATTTGCAGCCTATCAAAAGCGGCTGAATACCGTGATCCTGAAACAGGGGGACATATTCAGCGCATGTCTTGGTACTCAAAGCATATTGCCAATCAGTTACATTTTACAGAAGCCGAACAAGAATTAATTTTACAAGCGGCTCCCATGCACGATGTCGGTAAAGTGGGAATTCCTGATGCTATTTTACTAAAGCCTGGACGCTTAGATAGTACAGAATTTGAACTCATGAAAGAACATTCCATTATTGGCTATGAAATATTAAATGTTAGCTCTTCACCCTTAATGAAAATCGGTGCTAAAATTGCCTTAACGCACCATGAAAAATACGATGGAAGCGGTTATCCTTATGGTTTAAAAGGAAAAGATATTTCTATTTATGGGCGTATAATTGCAGTGGCTGATGTCTTTGATGCTTTGATCTCTTCACGACCTTATAAAAAACCATGGCCCATTGAAAATGCCATTGAGTTTTTAAAGGAAAATTCTGGCAAACATTTTGACCCACAATGTGTTGAGGCTTTTTTTAAAGACTGGGATCACGTTCTAGAAATTCGCGACCACTTTAGCGATCAATAAAGTTTAAAAATTTAAGTATCTATGAAAAAATACCAATTTGCTTTAGATCAATACGCACTTGTCAGTACTGCTGATCTTGATGGAAAAATTATTGAAGTCAATGATAAATTTTGTGAAATTAGTGGTTTTTCTCGTGATGAACTGCTTAATGACAATTATCACCTGATTAATACCGAATATCATAACGAGGCCTTCTTTAAACACCTATGGTATACGATTAACCAAGGTAATGTATGGCAAGGTGAAGTTAAAAATAAGAAAAAAAATGGGGAAATTTATTGGGTCAGCCAAACCATTGTCCCTCTTTTAAATTCAAAAAAAGACTGCTACGAATACCTCTCTATTTGCAGTGATATTTCTTCACAAAAAAGTCAACAAAAAGAATTGCTCGACAACTGGAACTTTATGGAAAAAGTAACCAGCACGATGGCGCAAGGTGTTTATGTTTTAAATGTCAAAGGCTTATGTACTTTTTGGAACACAGAAGCAGAAAATATTTTGGGTTGGTCAAACGAAGAGCTGATTAATCAAAATTTACACAGACTCATTCATTATCAAGATGAAAATGGAAATAACATTGCCGATGAGGACTGCCCAACGCTAAAAAGCATTCAGAATAAACAAGCCTACACCTCTGATAATGAAGTCTTTACGCATAAACAAGGGCATATTATTCCCATCTCTATTACGTCCGTCCCACTGTTAGAAAATGACAATATGGTAGGAAGCGTCGCCATTTTTAATGACATAAGCTCTCGTAAGCAAAATGAAAAACTGTTAAATAGCGCCATTATTGATGCCGAACAAGCCAGCCAAGCTAAAAGTGATTTTTTAGCCAATATGAGCCATGAAATTCGCACACCCATGAATGGTATTATTGGCATGACAGACTTAGCATTAGATACCAGCCTAAGCGATGAACAGCGTGAATATTTAGAAATTGTTAAAGAATCGGCCTGCTCCTTATTGGCAATTATCAATGATATTTTAGATTTTTCTAAAATTGATGCGGGAAACATGGTGCTAGAACGCAATAATTTTCATTTTGAAAATTTACTCACCGAAATTTTATTGCTTTCTGAAGAAAAAACACAGGGAAAAAACCTTACATTACACAGTGAACTATCCGTTCTATCAGAACTGCCCGTCTATCTTGCAGGAGATTCTCAACGATTACGTCAAATATTAGTTAATTTATTAGATAATGCGATTAAATTTACGGATTCAGGCGACATTAAACTCAGTGTACTGTTACAAGAACACACTGCACAAAGCTACAATCTTTTATTTAGTATCAGTGACACAGGCATTGGTATAGAAAAAGACAAACACGCTACTATTTTTGACTCCTTTTTACAAGCAGACTCCTCCGTTTTAAGAAAATTTGGAGGAACAGGCTTAGGTTTATCAATTTCCAAACAATTAGTCGAATTAATGGGGGGAAAAATTTGGCTAGAAAGCGAAGAAGGTATCGGTAGTATCTTTTCATTTGCCATTGAGCTTCAGTACGATAAAAACCTTGAAATACCATCGACTATGGCAATGGAAGCCCCTGCACCTTATACGTCACCCCCTTCAATCACTAAAACACCTGCTCAGAAAGAAACCAAAAAAGAGACTGCAATGGTTTGTAATTGGGAGGAAGTGCTTAAGCGACTGGGGGACATTGAAATTGTCGAAGTAGTCGTTGAAATGTTTTTTGAAGAATATCAAGATTATTTAGATAATGTAAAACATGCCTTAAATGCTCAAGATGCAACCAAATTTAAAGCGGAGCTGCATACCTTAAAAGGAGTCTGTTCTGCAATCGGTGCTGAACGTGTTGAAACTATTATTAAAACCGCTGAGCTAATCGTACAAGAAAACACGCTTGATAATTTACCAAAAATGACCACACTGATAGACGACATTGAAAAAAATGTCATTGAGCTGAATGATTTTTTAAAAGAAAAACTTAAAAAATAACGTTTATTCTGTCCATAAACAGGGTTTTTCACTCATTTTATTAATCGCTTGTAAACGAGACTGGTGTGCTTGCAATTCTTCATCACTGCAAGCTAAAACTTTTAACCTTGATCTTTCTGTCGAAATACGCTGAACTTGTTCTATAGCGCCTTGAGATTTTTCTGAATCGTCTAATAAAGAAAATTGACCGCCTGTCATCAGCAAATAAACATCGGCTAAAATTTCAGAATCTAATAACGCGCCATGTAAATCACGATGACTATTATTAATACCATAACGCTTACACAGTGCATCTAATGAATTTCGCTGCCCAGGGTGTTTTTTTCGTGCATAGGTTAAGCTATCAAAAATTGAACTGTAATTTTCAATTTTTCCTAAATGTTGCCCCAACAAACGGTATTCATGATTTAAAAAACCGACATCAAATGGCGCATTATGAATAATTAACTCAGCACCCTTCGTAAATTCAATAAAATTATCGACCACCTGAGAAAACAAGGGCTTATCTTCTAAAAACTCATTACTAATGCCATGAATTGCAATCGCACCCTCATCAACCGTTCGTTGAGGATTAATGTATACATGGAAATGATTGCCCGTTAATCGCCGATTAATCAGCTCAACACAGCCAATTTCAATAATGCGATGCCCCTCTTTTGGATAAAGCCCCGTGGTTTCAGTATCAAGCACAATTTGTCGCACATCATTTTCTATCATTTAAAGCTCGAAAAAATAGGATTAAAAAATCGTTATTCTTGTCAAAAAAATATATAAATGATTTTCTTGACGCGAACGCATAAAAAAAGTAGTCTAAAAAACTTTTTTAGCATAAAAAATAATAATAACAGGGTTCATCCCTCTCTTCATAGATTGATTTCAAAGGTATTGTGTTATGGAACTTAGTGGGGGACAAATTGTTGTCCAGTGTCTAAAAGACGAAGGTGTCGAGTTTATTTTTGGTTATCCTGGCGGTGCCGTATTACATTTATACGATGCGCTCTTTCATCAAGATGAGCTAAAACATATATTAGTCAGGCACGAGCAAGCGGCCACACATGCTGCTGATGGCTACGCACGCGTCACAGGAAAACCAGGGGTTGTTCTCGTCACATCAGGCCCAGGTGCGACCAATGCCGTCACAGGAATCGCGACCGCTTATATGGATTCAATCCCAATGGTGGTTATCTCAGGCCAAGTCCCTTCTTCAGTTATCGGCAGTGATGCCTTTCAAGAAGTTGACATGGTCGGTATTACCCGCCCCTGTGTAAAGCATAATTTTTTAGTAAAAGACCCTAAAGATATTGCCGAAACGCTCAAAAAAGCCTTCTATGTAGCGACAACGGGAAGACCAGGCCCTGTTGTAGTTGATATACCCAAAGATATTACCGACCCTAATGTAAAAGTCCGGTACAAATACCCTAAAAAAATATCCATGCGCTCTTATAACCCTGCGATAAAGGGGCACAGTGGTCAAATAAGAAAAGCCTTCGAGTTATTAATTTCGGCTAAAAAACCCATTATTTATGCAGGTGGCGGCGTTATTTTAAGCAATGCCAGCAAAGAACTGACCAAATTAACCAAAGCTTTAGGATTTCCGTTAACTCACACCTTAATGGGCTTAGGCGGCTATCCTGCGACCGACAATCAATTTGTTGGCATGTTAGGCATGCACGGCACTTATGAAGCCAACATGGCCATGCATGAAAGTGATGTCATTTTAGCCATTGGCGCACGATTTGACGATCGAGTCACTGGAAAGTTAGACCGCTTTTGCCCCTATGCTAAAATCATTCATATTGACATTGACCCTGCTTCCATCGCTAAAACCGTTAGAGTTGACATACCCGTAGTCGGTGACGTTGCATCGGTGTTAAAAGAACTGCTTCATTTAGTGAAAGAAACCACCGATAAACCCCACAAAAAATCACTTGAAGCATGGTGGAATCAAATACAAATTTGGCGGAAGGTAAATTGCTTAGAATACGACCGTAATAGTCGTTTAATTAAACCTCAATACGTGGTCGAACAACTATATGAGCTTACGAAAGGCGATGCCATCATTACCTCGGATGTCGGTCAACATCAAATGTTTGCTTCTCAATATTATCTATTCGACAAACCTCGTCGTTGGATCAATTCAGGTGGCTTAGGCACCATGGGTTTTGGGCTACCTGCCGCTATTGGGGCAAAACTTGCTTTTCCCGATCAAGACGTCGCATGTATTACCGGCGAGGCCAGTATACAAATGTGCATTCAAGAACTTGCTACCGCCTCTCAATACGATACTCCCGTAAAAATTATTAATTTAAACAACCGTTACATGGGCATGGTTCGTCAATGGCAAGAGTTTAGCTATGAAAGTCGTTATTCGCATTCTTATATGGATGCCATCCCTGACTTTGTAAAATTAGCCGAAGCCTATGGTCATGTCGGTATTCAGATTGAAAAACCCGAAGATGTGCGTCCTGCCCTAGAAGAAGCCTTTGCTCAAAAAGACCGCACCGTATTTTTAGACATTTTGACCGACCGTACTGAAAATGTCTATCCAATGATTGAAGCGGGTAAAGCCCATAACGACATGAAATTACGGGTCGCCTTAAACACCCCTATTAATCGGGAGTTAGCGTAATGAGACACGTTATTTCAATCTTAATGGAAAACGAGGCGGGAGCATTATCACGGGTTTCAGGGCTTTTCACCGCCCGTGGCTATAATATTGAATCCCTCACAGTGGCTGAGACACAAGATAAAACCTTATCACGAATGACACTGGTAACACGTGGCAGTGATGAAGTCGTTGAACAAATCACCAAACAACTCAATAAACTCATTGATGTTATCAAACTTAATGATTTAGAGGAAAGCCCGCACATTGAACGCGAATTAATGCTGGTTAAAGTTAAAACGAATGACCATAATCGTGAAGAAATTAAACGCACCGCTGAAATTTTTCGTGGGAAAATTATTGATGTCACTACCCATACTTATGTGATTGAAATGACAGGTGCCTCGGATAAACTCGATGCTTTTTTGTCGGTGATTAATAATGACATCATCGTTGAAGTTGTACGCTCAGGAGCCACAGGAATTTCACGTGGAGAAAAAGGCCTCCATTTATAATATTACGTTTCAACAACATATTTTTTAATCGACACACAACCAACAAGAGATAAAACATGCAAGTTTATTATGACAAAGACGCAGACCTTTCAATCATTAAAAATAAAAAAGTCGCCATTATTGGCTACGGTTCACAAGGTCACGCTCATGCAAATAATTTAAAAGATTCAGGCGTTGATGTTGTCGTCGGTTTACGCACAGGTTCCGCCTCCATTGCAAAAGCTGAAAATGCAGGCTTAACCGTTAAAGACGTACCAACTGCGGTTGCAGAATCAGACATCGTGATGATTTTAACGCCCGATGAATTTCAATCTCAGCTTTATACAAATGAAATTGAACCAAATATCAAGCAAGGCGCGGCATTAGCCTTTGCACACGGTTTTTCAATTTTATTCAATCAAGTGATTCCACGCGCGGATTTAGATGTCATTATGATTGCCCCGAAAGCACCAGGACATACCGTACGTTCTGAATTTGTTCGCGGTGGCGGTATTCCTGATTTAATCGCTATTGAACAAGATGCCTCAGGCACGGCTAAAGAAATTTGCTTATCGTATGCCTCAGCCATTGGTGGCGGTCGTTCAGGCATTATCGAAACCACTTTTCGTGATGAAGCTGAAACCGATTTATTTGGTGAACAAGCAGTCTTATGTGGTGGCGCCGTTGAATTGGTAAAAGCAGGTTTTGAAACGTTAACCGAAGCAGGTTATGAGCCTGAGATGGCCTATTTTGAGTGTTTACATGAACTCAAGTTGATTGTTGATTTAATGTATGAAGGTGGCATCGCCAACATGAATTATTCTATCTCAAACAATGC
>JAGLEW010000024.1 GCA_023144875.1 Methylococcales bacterium | reverse complement strand
GATTATGCAAAACGTTTTATTACCGAAGGCATGACCAACTACCCTGAAATGACCGCCCGTCGTCGTTTAAATGCGGAACACCCTATTGAGCAAGTCGGTGAAAAGTTACGCGGCATGATGCCGTGGATTAAAGCCAATCAAATTGTTGATAAAGCCAAAAACTAATTTCGTACTGCGCTAAAACTAAAAAACCTGACAGGCGTTAAAAACCTGTCAGGTTTCGTTTTGGATATTATTAACGCCTTATTCCTTAGGAGCATGCACAAATTAAGTCATGCAACTTGAAAATATAAGCCTTGAATGATCAAATTTTTTCAATCAAGTTGTCGAAGTTATTTCATGCTCGTTTCTTAGTCACGTAACAACTCATTAAGCCCTGTTTTACTCCGAGTTCTTTCATCCACCTGTTTAATAATCACCGCACAATACAAACTGTGCGAGCCATCTTTAGACGGTAAATTCCCCGACACCACCACCGAACCAGCGGGAATACGTCCATACGTAATTTCACCTGTCATGCGGTTAAATATCTTGGTACTTTGACCAATATAAACCCCCATTGAAATCACCGAACCCGCTTCCACAATCACGCCTTCCACCACTTCAGAACGCGCGCCGATAAAACAGTTATCTTCAATAATTGTAGGCCCTGCTTGTAAAGGCTCTAACACACCACCGATACCCACGCCGCCTGATAAATGCACATTTTTACCAATTTGAGCGCAAGACCCAACCGTTACCCATGTATCAACCATCGTACCACTATCAACATACGCTCCAATATTCACATACGACGGCATAAGCACGGTATTCGGCGCGATATAAGAACCATGACGTGCATTCGCATTAGGAACCACGCGAATCCCTGCTTTCACAAAATCCTCAGGGGTATACGCCCCAAATTTAGTTTCAACTTTATCGTAATAACGATTCGCACCGCCATCCATGACACGATTTTCATTGATTCTAAACGATAACAATACCGCTTTTTTTAACCACTGATTGACAATCCATTCACCTTCAATTTTTTCAGCAACACGCGCTTGACCGCTATCGAGTAAATTAATTGATGCTTCAATGGCTTCACGTAATTCAGCACCCACCCCTTCAGGCGTAATATCAGCACGATTCTCAAATGAATCATTAATAATTTTTTCTAGTTCTTTCATAAGTATTTAATTTTAAAAGTTTAAAAGTTATTTGGTGCAATTAGGTTGTACACCTGAGCTAATAGCTCGATTATATTTTTGCAACGCTTTCGGTAAATACTCTGTCATCTTTTCAATACGCGTTGCATGGGCGGGATGGGTTGACATAAATTCAGGCGATTGTTGTCTTCCACGGCTGGCTTGTGCCATTTTTCGCCATAAATTAACACTCTCTTTGGGATCAAAACCTGCCTCAGACATAAAATCCATCCCAATAATATCAGCTTCCGTTTCATGCTTACGACTATAAGGTAACAATAAACCATATTGCGCCCCTATACCTAATGCATTTACCCCTAATTGTCCCAATGCCGATTGCGGTGCAGCAACCGCACCAACCACACTCATCCCTTGTTTAACTAAGGCTTCTTGAGATAAACGCTCGTTACTATGACGGGCTAATACATGACCAATTTCATGACCAATAACAGTGGCTAACTGACCTTGATTATCTACTAAATCAATCAATCCCATATACACGCCAATTTTATTACCAGGTAAGGCGAACGCATTTAACGAAGGATCATCAAAAACCACCACTTCCCAGCGCCCACCGACTTTCTGAATGACTGCATTCGCCACGCATTTTACAAAATCATTCGCACGACCATCTCGACTAACCGCCGTTTTGTTTTTCAAATCTTCAAATGCCTGCTCACCCATTTGATTCACTTCAGCATCGGGTAAAAATGCCACTTGATTTCGACCACCAGGCCCTGTTGCACAGGCCGCTAATAAACAACTGACTAAAAAGACCAGCCCTTTTTTAATAAACATAGTCATTATCCTTTTAAGAACAAAATTGAAAACTGTTAATTATTTTAACGTAACTGTTCACTTGAGAGTGAAAAAATCCCACGCCTTTACTGTATTTTAATCGCTTACAAACAAATTTGCGTAGCGCTGTCTACGGCAGGAATCGCACAAAGCTCCGTAAATAAAGCTTCATTTAATGGTGTTGAGATATTAATCAATGCCATCGCTTGCTCACAATCAACACCCATCCCCACTTCCATACGAGTAATATTAATATTTGCCGCCCCTAAAACACTACCAATCGCGGCAATCACACCCGGCTTATCATCATGGCGTGTCACTAATAAAATGCCTTCAGGCACGACTTCCACATCAAACTGATTAATACTAATTAAGCGTGGACTACAACCTCCAAGCAAAGTGCCTTCGACCGTCACTGATTTATCCGCATAATGACCTACCAATTTTAAAACTGATAAATAACTTTGCGTTTCAGAACTTTTAGTTTCAACCAATGAAACGCCCTGACGTTTCGCAATATTTTCAGCATTCACACGATTGACGGGGGTGGATAATTGCCCTGCAAAAATTCCAACCAATGCTTCCACCGAAATCGGTCTTACTTCAAGTTCAGATGCTTTCCCTGAAATCACTACCTCCAGACGCTCAATAGGTTTATCCGCTAAGGCCACCACGACTTTACCCAAAATATTGGCCAAATTCATAAATTGTTGGGATTTTTTCAACTCTTCCGCCGATAAACGCGGCAAGTTCAACGCATTAATGGCTTCACCCGTGTTCAAAAATGTCACCGCTTGACGGGCAATTTCCACACTCACTGCCACTTGCGCTTCTTGAGTCGATGCCCCTAAATGCGGCGTAAAATTCATCGTATCTAATTCAAACAAAGGCGATTCTTTCGGAGGTTCTTGCTCAAACACATCCAAGGCGGCGGCGGCAATTTCACCCGATTTTAACGCATCATACAATGCTTTTTCATCCACCAAGCCCCCACGCGCACAGTTAATCAACATCGCTGATTTTTTCATCGCCGCCAATTCTTTCACACCAATAATGCCACGTGTTTTTTCCATCATCGGACAATGCAAGGTTAAATAATCCGCTTGTGCCACCAATTCCTCTAAGCTGACCGATTCCGCACCCATTTGTTCAAACACATCCGCCGTTACAAAGGGATCATACGCAATCACGCGCATTCTTAAACCCACACCACGCTGTGCCACAATACGACCAATGGTTCCAAACCCTAAAATTGCCAAGGTTTTATGCGACACTTCTTTGCCCATAAACTTCGCTTTTTCCCATTTTCCTGCACGTACAGACGCATTGGCACGCGGCAATAAACGGCTTAACGAAAATAAATGCGCAATCGCAAGTTCGGCGGTCGTAGTTGCATTGGCATCGGGAGTGTTCATGACAATAATCCCCTGCTCGGTGGCCGCCGCGACATCGACATTATCCACCCCAATCCCCGCCCGACCAATCACTTTTAAATTAGTCGCCGCTTTTAAAACCTTTGGCGTTACTTTAGTATTACTGCGAATTAATAACGCATCGTAATCGCCGATAATCTCACAGAGCTGGTCTTCATTTAACCCCGTATCAATATGGATTTGAATGCCCTCTTGCTCATTTAAAAAGTTAATACCAGCATCGGCTAATTTATCGGAAATAAGAATCTTTTTCATGACGTATGAATGTTAATTAAAAAAATAAAAGGCATAGATTACCAGACTTTATAAAAACCGTCTTATTTAGGTTAAAATAGCGTTTTTCATGCACCTTCACACTTAAAAAACACGCACACACTATGTCTCAATCTGCCTTAACCGCAATCTCTCCCATTGATGGTCGTTATCATTCTAAAGTCACCGCCTTACAGCCTATTTTTAGCGAATATGGTTTGATTCATTATCGAGTGGAAGTGGAAGTCCGTTGGCTACAGGCGTTATCAAATCATGCCAGCATTAAAGAAGTACCGACCTTTAGTCAAAAAGCCAATCAATTATTAGACCAGTTAGTGTCTGATTTTTCAGAAGAGGATGCGTTACGTGTTAAAACCATCGAACGTACCACCAATCATGATGTAAAAGCAGTGGAATATTTTTTAAAAGAAAAAATAGCGGATTGCGCAGAACTGCATAGTATTAATGAGTTTTTTCATTTTGCCTGCACCTCGGAAGACATTAATAATTTAGCCTATGGTCTGATGCTCACCACAGGGCGTAAGGTTATCTCCGAACAAATGAACGAATGTTCTGACGCTATTAAAACCATTGCTCAACAAACCGCCACCCAAGCGATGTTATCCCGCACACACGGACAATCCGCCACTCCGACCACTACGGGAAAAGAATTCGCCAATACGGTCGCGCGTTTAGCACGTCAACAACAGCAATTTGTAGACGTCGAAATATTAGGTAAAATCAATGGTGCGGTCGGTAATTATAATGCTCATAGCGTCGCTTACCCTGATGTTGATTGGGTCAAATTTTCCCAAAATTTTGTGGAATCCTTAGGCTTGAAATTTAATCCCTACACCACGCAAATTGAACCACACGATTACATTGCCGAATATTTTCACGCTCTCTCGCGTTTCAATACCATTTTATTGGATTTTAACCGCGACATTTGGAGCTACATATCATTAGGCTATTTCAAACAAAAAACCATCGCTGGCGAAGTGGGTTCATCCACCATGCCACATAAAGTCAACCCCATTGATTTTGAAAACTCCGAAGGCAATTTAGGCATCGCCAATGCTTTATTTAACTTTTTAGCGACAAAACTCCCTATTTCACGCTGGCAACGCGATTTAACCGACTCCACCGTGTTACGAAACCTTGGCGTGGGCATAGCACACACCAGCATAGCCTTGCAATCCACCCTCAAAGGGCTGTCAAAATTAGAATTAAACCCTAAGATAATCAATGCCGATTTAGATCATAATTGGGAAGTATTGGCCGAACCCGTACAAACCGTGATGCGCCGTTATGGTATCGAAAAACCCTATGAAAAATTAAAAGAATTAACCCGTGGTCAACGCATCACTGCCGAAACCATACACACTTTTGTCCAAAGCTTGGAAATTCCAGACGATGCCAAAGCCCAATTACTCGCCTTAACCCCTCATACGTATACGGGTTATGCGGAAAAATTGACGCAGGAATTACCATAAAACCTATTGTAGATAGTTATCCATCACCACTAATTTTTATTTGCCAAAGTGGTGATGGCTGTTCTTAATTATCGGCTTTTAGTTTCTCTATCGACATCCCCATTATTTCAGAAATTAAGTCTAAACTTAATCCTTTTTCTATCATTGCTTTCACGTTTTCTTTTTTTGCTTTTTCCATACCCTGCTCTATCCCTTTCTCCATGCCTTTTTCTATGCCTTTTTCTATGCCTTCTTCCATACCTTTGTCAAAACCTGTTTCAATGGCATAATCTAAACAGGCTTTATTATCCCAACGTGCTTTCACATCCTGTTGATAAGAAAACTGTTCATCTTTTCCCAGCGCCAAAAATTCAGCGACATCAAAGGCTTCTTGTAACACCTCATCTTGTTTAAAAATGGTAGGAATATGAGTCATATCAGTTAAATTATTTAAATAGTACAGCCAGTAATCCAAATGGGTGGCAAGTTCCTCTTCTTTTTTCCGAAACTTAGGCATTTCCAGATAGTAATAAGTTAATTTATCGTAAAACACCGCTTTTTCATCACAATCAAATAACTGTACTTTGGTTAAATATTTATCATCCTGTCGATTTTCTTTAAGGCGCATATCATCAAAGGTAAACTCCAAAATACCAATAAAATAAATAGGCGTTAAGCGATAATCCCAATCACCTTTTTTGGACTGCTCTTGAATCGGGAACGACGTATAATAAAGGCTTCGATCTTTAAAATATTTTTGTTTAGAACGTTGTAATTCAACAATAAAATTATTATCTTTTTCATCGGTGCAAAAAACATCAAAAATAGCGTTTCGATCAATAATATTCAGTCCTAATTTTTCTAAATTTCGGTAACGAATATCAACAATTTTTTCATCCAAGGCTAAAACATCATTTAAAAAACTGATTAAAAAGCGTTTATTTTTTTCCTTACCAAAAATATGCTTAAAGCCAAAATCGGTAAAGGGATCAATGTATTTATCTTTTATCATTAAGCTCATGTTTTTGATTTATTTAAGAATAACATTATAATTTTTTGCTGGGTTTGAATCCCAACAAATACGGAATTTAATTTTAGCAAATCAATCAAAGAGGTCAAATTAAAGCGCTCTGAACTCATGCGATAACAGCAAGCACCTCTGAATTTCGATTAGCTAGCATTGAAACAACACTCATCACATAAAATCTGTGTATTTTTTAATGCGTTAACCAAAGGCAACGGGTATACTTTCACTGCAATTT
>JAGLEW010000023.1 GCA_023144875.1 Methylococcales bacterium | reverse complement strand
CTGGGTGGATAATCATTTTTAAACCTTTACTGGGTTATTTTTAACATCTCATTGAGGATTTCTCTTGCTCTGTAAAGAGCATAACTCCTTTGAGGAATATGCCCATGATTACACGGTACCTGACATTCATCTCATAATATATATGAAGTACTTTATTTTACCTTTTTTAATTTCCTTTGCTACCCAAGTTATCGCGGTAGAATGTGATATTAATGCAGGTCAAATCCAACTAAATAAATGTGCGTTTGATGAATTTAAAAAAGTAGATGACGAACTTAATAAGGTTTATCAGCAATTAGTAAAAAGAGCCAATGGCAACCCGTTTGCACTGAAAAAATTACAAACATCCCAACGATTATGGATAAAGTTTCGGGATGCTGAACTCGATATGATTTTTCCCTGTAAAGAAAAAAATATCCGATATTGCTGGGGAAGTATGATTGGAATGTTACACCCAAAAATGAAACAAGAATTAACCCAGTTAAGAATACAACGACTTAAGCGGTATCTTGACCCAAGCTTTTATTATTGGGTCGGAGAGTAAAAGCTTATTTCCACTGGTCTTGTTCAAAATTTCGACGCTGTTCTTGATAAACATTGAAGTTGTTGTGCGTGTTATTTTTAGGCGCATCATCAGGCACAATTAAAAAAGGGACGGGCATGAACGGGTAAAATTTAACTTTAAGCGCAGGGGCATCAGCACAGGCGTTTAATAGCAATAAACCATTCATCACTATAAAATATTTTATGAACTTATTCATTGTTGTTGACTCAAGTTTTAATTTTAAAACATCAACATACCAGAAAAAATAATTAAAATACCATGACTAGTAGCCATTTTTCGTAGGTTTTAATTCGTTTAATTTTTCAGATAAATAATGCACCCTCGTTTCAATCTGCCCATCTTCAAATAATTTTAACGTTCGATACGCAGGCGATAGTGTATCAAGCGTAAATTTATTACTGCGGGGTTTAAACTGAAAACAGGTTGCTGGCGTACTAAAAATACGAATGCCTTGTTTTTGTGCGGATAAATCCTGATGCACATGCCCCGTTACAATCAGTTTTACTTCTGGGTAAGGTTGTAAGCAATCAAAAAATTCATCACTGTTTTCAATCAGCATAGTATCCATCCACGTACTCCCTGAGGACACACAATGATGGTGCATCGCGATCATAATATGATCGGTTTCATTTTGCTCAAGATAGGTTGTTAAGCGTGCCAATTCTTCCGCGTGAAAAGCCCCCCCTGCCTGATTAATTTGTTGGCTATTCATACAAATCAATTGCCAATTTTTTAAAAAGGTTCTTTTTTCACAATGAATCATTTTTTCATTGAATAATTGCAGCATTAACGAAAAATCATCATGATTACCTGGCAAACAAACCGTTTGAGTTTTATAACGCAATAAAATATCTTTAATACGTTGATAACTATTTAAACAAGGCTCTTGTGCCAAATCTCCCGAGACTAAAATTAAATCAAATTTTCCATATTCTTGATACGCTTTTTCAAGCACGGCTTTAAAATAATATTCAGTATCAACACCTAATAAAGTACGATCTGTTTGTGGAAATATATGAGAGTCTGTGACTTGTAAAATGGTGCTAAAGGATTTTTTTGTCTTCATAGTGAGGATAATATTTCTTTAAAAAGAACTTTGGAATTTCGGTCTGAATCATAATAAGACCGTAAAGAGACGGGCAAAGAGTCTGTATCGCACCCTTTAAAACCACGCTCTAAAAACCAATGACTTGTTTGAGTGGTTAACACAAACAATTTTTGAATTTTTTGCTGTTGAGCCTTTTGAATCAAATCGTTAAATAAACGCTTTCCTCGCGCTTTTTGTTGATAGTCTTTATGAACCGCCAAACAACTCATCATTGCAAACGGCGCTTCGTCTAATTGATGAAAAGCCGTACACGCAATAATAACCCCATCACGTTCAATAACACTATAGTCGTTAATTTCTATCTCTAACTTTTCTCTTGAGCGCTTCACTAATTTACCTTGGTTTTCCAACGGTATAATTAATTCTAAAATACCGCCAATATCTTCTAAAGTTGCGTTGCGTAATAATTCAAAGGGCGCGGCGCTAATCAATGTTCCAATACCATCTCGTGTAAATAGCTCCAATAACAACGCCCCTTCTTGACGGCGATTAATCAAATGCACCCTTAAAACCCCTTGTTGACAACTGTAAATAGCAACTTGAATATCACGGATCACACTTGCTTTCATCGCTGTTTTTTGGCGTAAAAACATTTGCGCCTCCACGGTTGTCATCTGCCGCACCACTTGAGTTGTTTGAGGTAAAAAACAATCATTTTCGGTTAATAAAATTAGTTTTTCAGCGGTTAAAGTACAGGCAATTTCAGCGGCAAGGTCTTCTGCGACTAAATTAAACACCTCACCACTGGGGGAATAACCGACAGGTGAAATTAACACCACATTATTTTGATCTAATTGCTGATGAATAGCATCGGTATCTATTTGTCTGACCACGCCCGTATAACCATAATCAACCCCCTCAATAATCCCTAAAGGTTTTGCCATCACCACATTCCCTGAGACAATTTTTATTTTAGCGCCCGCCATTGGTGAATTAGCCAATCCCATTGATAACAACGCTTCCAATTCAATCCGAACCGTTCCTGCGGCTTCTTTAACACACTCTAAGCACGCCTTAGAGGTAATACGAACGTTATTTTTAAACGTGGATTGAATCCCTCGCTGTTTTAAATAAAAATCAATTTGTGGTCGAATACCATGGACTAAAACTAAGCGAATCCCTACGCTTTTTAACAAAGCAATATCATGAATTAAGCTGGAAATATTCGCCATAACCGCCTCTCCGCCCCAAAAAATAACAAAGGTTCGGTGACGGTGTGCATGAATATACGGGGCAGAATGTCTAAACCAATCAACAAAGTCGTCCGTTTTATGCATAGGAAAAAATATTTGAATGAATAATTTTTGAATAAAAATTAAAAGTACTTGAAATCATCAAGAATATTATATTTTATGAAGAATTTTTTGCAACTACAATTAAAATCTAAATAATACACGTTATTCCCTCATCAAAATACCCGTTGAATCGCCATCTAATTCACAAATAAAAAAATAATCCGCACGAGGCTAACAAGAACCATTATAGTAGCCTACGTTTAGATAAGTACTTTTGAATAAGCGGTTAGAAAAATTGAGCTTCTTCCATTTAAAAGGTTTAAGACTATGAATAAATTAACCCTCATTTCGATACTAATCACATTAACAACGTTGATCGCACAGCCAAGTTATGCCAATAAAGTTGCATTAGTCATCGGAAATAGTGCTTATAAACAAGCACCTCTTACCAATCCTGCGAATGATGCCAATGATATTGCCACTAAATTACGTCGTTTAAATTTTGAAGTTATTTTAGTAAAAGATGCGTCAAAAAAAGAAATGCGCCAAGCGGTACGCACCTTTGATAAAAAACTTCGTGGCAATGCGGGCGTTGGCTTATTTTATTATGCAGGACATGGAATGCAGGTCGATGGAAGCAATTATTTGATTCCTATTGGTGCAAGCATACAACAATCGTATGATGTCTCTGAAGAATCTGTTTCTGCAAATTATATATTGAAAGCGATGGAAGCTTCGGGTAATAAGTTAAACATTGTGATTTTAGATGCCTGTCGAAACAATCCTTTTGCTCGCGGTTGGCGCTCAGGGACAGCAAATGGAGTTTTAGCGCGAATGGATGCTCCAACAGGCAGCATTATAGCCTATGCAACAGGACCTGGGGACACGGCAGAAGACGGTAATTCCAGCAACGGTACTTACACGAAACATTTATTAAAAAATATGGATACCCCTGGTTTATCCATTGAAGAAGTCTTTAAAAAAGTGCGCATCGGTGTGATTGAAGATACCTCTAAAAAACAAGTTCCATGGGAATCTAACTCCTTAACAGGGAATTTTTATTTTATTGAAAACCTTACGATTGCGCCGAATAAGCCATTAATAATACCGCCTCCCGTCAGCGCACCTCGAAGTAATGAAGAAATTATCTACTGGAACACCATTAAATCTTCTGATAACCCCAGTTATTTTAAAGCCTACATTGATAAATATGGGGATAGCGGTCAGTTTACGGCCATAGCTAATATTCGAAAAAATGAGTTAATCGCCTTACAAAGCGCATCAAAGGTAATAACCACACCGACCAAAGCTCCAAATAATAAATTGTTATATGCTGCTCTTGCCATTAATGGCAATCAAGGCAATCGCTGGGGGTTTTCCCATGACCGACTAAGTACCAGTGATGCTAATCAACAAGCGCTTCTTAAATGTGGCTCTGATTGCACCGTGGTTAAAAATTTCACGAATGGCTGTGGTGCCTATGCCGCCGATCAAGCAACAGGAAGTACTATCTGGGGATTTGCACAAGCCAGTACCCCTGAACAAGCAAAAGATAAAGCGCTCGCATCCTGTCTTTATTATAAAGGGACTCAATGTATTATTCGCGTTTGGGCTTGCAACAGTCATTAAAAATACTCTTTAAAATCACATGAACAATCCTCCCCCTCTTTTTTGTCCTAATTGTTTTACGCCCAGTCAAACGCCATATTGCGCGTCATGTCAGTTTGATCTAAGTGACTATTCAAAAGCGACACATCATTTGCCATTTTTCAGTGTCATTGGCGATTATATTTTAGGGCGTGTATTAAACGAGGACGTTTATAGCATTACCTATATTGCCAAAAAAAAAGGTCAAAAAGAATTATTTGCAGTCAAAGAGTATTGCCCCAAACCTTTATCTATTCGATGCTCAACGTCCTTAAAAATCAAAATAAAAAATACCCCTGAGATAAAATCAGCCTTCACGCTCTATCTTAAAAGTTTTATTAATGAAGCGCAATTATTAGCCGCATGTCAACGAAACTCTGCGATTGAGGGTGTCCTGCGCTATACAGATTTAGTTCAACAAAATGGCACGGTTTATTTAGTGACCGAATATATAAAGGGCTATTCTCTGCATGCGCTTTATTTAAAAAATGAAAAACAATTAACCGAAGCACATATAAAACAATGGTTACCCTCCCTATTAAATACCCTAGAAAACTTACACCAACACCAGCGTTATCATCAAAATATTAATCTAAGAAATATTTTTTTACTCGACGAAAAATCACCAACATATCCGTCCGTATTAATGGGTTTTGATCTTTACCGACAAATTAAAATGCCTTTTTTCAAAACAAACCCCTGTCATGCTCCCGAACAGTTTGCTCACCACTCAAAAACAACCATAGATGCGCGCACCGATTTATATTTATTGGGCGCGGTTTTATTTCAATGTCTCAATGGCTTAGAGATACCCACGCTTAAACAACGCCTTGAAGCGCCCAGTTTAATTTTTAATAATCCCAATATTCATCCGATATTAAAAAAAACCATCATTTCATGCCTTGCTTTATCAAAAGAACAGCGACCTCAAGACATAGCCACCGTAACCATATTATTGGAACCTTTTCTATCCCCTAAAATAGCCCCGTCAGAATCAACACAAATCACAGAGGACTCTGAATTAAAAAAACAACTCCTTTTGTGGCAACAAACAAAAACACTTGATACGATTGATGCGTATAAAAAGTATTTAAAATACTATCAGTCAGGCGAACAAACCGACATTGCCATTGAAGCCATTAAACGTTTAGAGCTTGAACAACGTTTAACCTTATTAGTTGAAAACATCAAACAACCCTCACCAACCCAGACCATTAATAACAGTTTATTATTAAGTCAAACGCAAGACAGTTTATCGGATGATGAATTTGCACCTGCAATGGTACTGCTTCCAACGGGAGGTTTTTTAATGGGGACGGCTAAAACAAAAAAGGAAAACTTTGACAATGAAAAACAGCGCATGGTTGAAATAAAATCCCCATTTTACATCAGCCAGTTTCCTGTTACCTTTGCCGAGTACGATGTTTTTTGCCGAGAGAATAACTTAATTTATCAGTCAAATCTCTCATCGGTTACATATATTAAAGAAAAAAATCAACATCCTGTCACCAATGTTTCTTGGTTTGATGCAATCGCCTATTGCAACTGGCTTTCTGAAAAAACGGGAAAACATTATAAATTACCCTCTGAAATTGAGTGGGAATACGCGTGTCGGGCGAATTCTCAATCGGCCTATTATTATGGAACTGACCCTAAAAAACTCAAAGAGTATGCGTGGTATCAAAAAAATTCAAATGGCGAAAGTCATCCCGTTGGTTTAAAACGCCCTAATATTTGGGGGCTGTATGATATGCATGGCAATATTTGGGAATGGACCAGCACCGAAGATATTGAAAACTGCACCGAAGAGAGTCATTATGTGAGTGCTAATAAATCCAACTATCCCATTGTACGCGGCGGTTCATGGGATGATTTACCATGGTGGTTACGTTCAGCGTATCGAAATGGATGGGATGCAACCTATCGCAGTAATGATTTAGGGTTTAGAATTGCTAAAACTTATTAA
>JAGLEW010000227.1 GCA_023144875.1 Methylococcales bacterium | reverse complement strand
TTGACCGCATTATCTGCCTATCAAATCGTTGCACCGAGTTTAGCCATTCATGCCTTTACCGTCGGGGGCATTGGCGTTTTGACCTTAGGTATGATGGCACGAGTCTCATTAGGTCATACAGGGCGAGCGTTAAAAGTTTCAAATTTAATCGTGTATGCGTTTGTCTTAATTAATATAGCCACACTGTTTAGAGTCATCATGCCGTTTGTATTGCCTGAGTGGTATGCAAATTTTATTTATTTTTCAACACTATGCTGGTTGGCGGCCTTTTCATTCTTCATGCTAATTTATGTCCCTATTTTAAGCAGTGCTAGACCCGATGGAAAAACAGGTTAGTTAGAACGGCATTCGTTGCTAGAGGCGATGATTTGATAATGCTCGACCATAGGAAAAGGGTCATAAAAATGGTGTAATAATAAGCGCCAGCCTTGATACTCCCTTGACGCTCTAAAACCGATCGTATGAGCTTCTAATGTCTGCCAATTGACTAATAAAATATATTGATTGTTCTTTTCAAGACATCGTTGCAATTGATGCGAAACATAGCCATCCATACGTGAAATAATCTGTTGAGCTTTCTCGAAGGTACGTTCAAAGTCTTTTTCTTGACCTTGTTTTACATGTAAAACAGCAACTTCGAGAATCATGAGTGGCTCCTAGTTAACGGCTAAAAAAAGGGCTATAAAAAATGCGACCGTTAACAACATTCTAGTTTAATATTTAGGAATAGGTTCTTTCAATCACCCCGTTTCGATCAATAATTTTGGCTGAATAAAATTTAGCAGGGGCTTTTTTGAGCAGTTGTGGAACAACTTTATGCTTACGGATGTAAAAAATATTAAACCCAAAAGGAATAATAAAAAATAAAAACACCAAGGCACTGACAATGGACTCAAGCCCTTCCTTTGCATCTTTAGTATGATCTAAGGTAAATAGCACAAAAAATAATACCGCTGAGACTAATACGGCATTCATAATTAATGCGGACATTCTATAATGCTTTGATCGACTTTTGATTTGCGATATAAATGCTAATATCGCAGGCATCATAATAAAAGCGGTTAAAAAAACAGCGCCTAAACTTCCTTCTGATACCAGTAAAAAAGCTAACGCTATAATAAGCATTAGTGCGTTTATAGTCATAAAAATTATGTACATACATCCTCCATGTAACATAAATGGGGAGAATTATTTTTCTGATAATTCTCTAAAGCATACCTTCTGATTCACACATATTTTTTCGTTATATCTTATTGATATAGAACAAAAAGGTATAATATTTAGCTATAAATTAACAACGTCATACAGGTTAAATACTGCTAATTTAAGTGCATCTGCATGTGGGGGAGTTTATTTTTATCACCACCATAAAATCATTCAAGATGAATTTGATGATAATAAAAAATATTTTTTATAAAATGTGCTAAGCGTTTGAAGCCGATTTGAAAAAACTAAGGGGGGGTATTTATTTATAGGATAAATTGAATGGCTGGAAGAATGGGGAAGTGGTCGTTTTTTCTGTTAAATTGATTTTTGGAATGTTAGAAATAATGAGATAACTCAATGATATTTAAACTATTCCTTATCCCGAGCTCAGGTTTAAATATATCCTAGTACATTCAAACGCTTACTACGTTTACTTGGTAATTCAATGACTTGAGAAGGTCCCTGCCATGCATATGGAACACTAGGAATACAACTAAAACCTGATTCATCAAAATAATACAGATTAATTTTACCCGCATCATCCCATTTTTTCATCACCATTTGAACCTGATGAGCATGATCAAACGCTTTTTTATCTCTGAATTGTTTGAGCGATCGACGACAACGCTTCCATTTATAGTTGTCAAGTCCCGACTATTTTTTGGAATATAATAATAAAAAGTTTTTTCTGTTGAGTCATAAGTTAAAGTATATTTTTTTGTCGGTACAGGGAAATAAACACGGGAAAAATAGGTTAAAACAAGGGCTTAATCATTGTAATTTCACCCTATTCCATCATCACGCTTATATCGTCAACACAATGGGGGGATTGTTGGGTGGAAAATTATCGGGGTCAATATTTTTTGAGTGCCTAATACCAAGTGAGGAGGCATTGACAAAAATAGTCCCCTCTTTTTCTTTAACGCCATAGGCTTCATGAATATGACCACAGGCATGAATTTTAGGTTTAATTTTTTGTACGGTTGCTAATAAATCTTCACAGCCTACATTTTCCCCTCGATGTGCTAAATCTAATCGCCCAAAAACAGGCCCATGTGTGAGCAATACATCCGTATCATTGGGAATTAATTGCCAATGTTTTTGAATATCACTGCCCCGATCTCGATTAAATGCCCAATTATAGTATTCAGGCTGAATGGGAGAGCCCCAAATTTTCAGGTGATTAATGGTAATGCCAGAATCATTGAGGTAAATAAGATGATGATCTTTTAAAATTTTTTCAGCGTGGGCTTTTTCTTCATTTTCAAAACAACGGTCATGATTGCCTGCAATGACAATTTTATAGGTAAAATCTTGAGCCGCCATAAATTGGGCAAAGGATTTAGTGTCTTGCAAACTGCCATAGCGCGTAAAATC
>JAGLEW010000226.1 GCA_023144875.1 Methylococcales bacterium | reverse complement strand
GCGGTGATATTGAAGTCATTGGTGGGGATTTGATTTATTTAGAAGATTCAGGTTTTTTAACCTCGGTGAGCGGTGAAAACAGTAACGGCGGTAATATCAGTGTGACAGCTAACACGTTGATTATGGAAACAGGCATCATTCAAGCCAATGCGAAAGGCGGTGCAGGGGGTGATGTAGATTTAAATTTAAAATCGCTGATTGCCAGTGGTAATTTACTGACGTTGGGCGGAAAGCAAGTGAATTGGCAACCGTTTAAATTTGGATTAAACGTCATTCAAGCGGCTTCTGAAAGTGGGGTGAGTGGCAGTATCAATGTCACTGCGCCTGAAATTGATATTAGTGGGGCAATCAGCGCGCTCGATACGCAGGCGTTAGCAAAACCTGATGTTAATAATGACCCTTGCAGTGGAAATTCTAACCATGCCAGTTCTTTATCATACGGAGGGAAAGGTGGTACACCTATTAATGAACGCCGTGGATTTATTCCTCCAACGCCTACGGAAGCAATGACCTTATCCGCGCTTGATAGAGAAGGAAATCCACTCAATTTTTCCGCTATAAAGTTGGCGGCTAATGCTCAAACAAGTCCATGTTCAAATATTTAATTAGGATTGAAAAAAGGGGAAATAAAATGACTTTCATGCGTTTATTTATACTACTTATTTCATTAAGTTTTTCAAATGTTTATGCTGAAAATTTAAGTACCTTATTACAGCAAGGGCAACACCATATTTCGACAGGGCATTATTATGATGCTATCCATCAGTTTGAACAGGCTGAAAAAATAGCGGTTGCCAACAAAGATGACTATCACATTACCTTAATTACTGCATTCAAAGCTTATATTGACTTGCAACAACAAAATAATGAAGTTGCTGAAAAAGCTCTTTTATCCATACTTGAAAAAACTAAGCAACAAAACTGGGTCGATTTAACCGCAAGAATTCAACTGTATTTAGGAAAATTATATTATCGACAAAGTAATTCCGATGAAGCGGTACGTTATTTCAAAAAAATGGTTGGGCAGTCGGCGAATATAACCGAAAAACATTTACTCGTAAGCGCCTACTTACATTTGTCGAAAGTGACTCAAGCCTATGACTCTGCTGATAAAATAAAGCAATTACTTCAACAAGCCGAAACAGTATTAAATGGCTTACCTGAAAATGAAATAAGCACGCCATTATGGTTAGATTTAGGCTATCGAGCGTTTAGCTTGTATCAAAAAAATAAAAATAACAGCGCATTGCAAACGGCTTATCGATATTTGAATAAAGCGCTCGCACAAGCCAAGCATTTTAAACAAAATCGTTTACAGGCATCGTCCTTACACTATTTAGCGCAGCTTTATCAGCAACAACAACGTATAAAAGAAGCCATTGATTTAACTCAAACGGCGATTTATTTAGCGCAAAAACAATCAGCCAGTGATATTTTGATTGATTTAGAATCTTTGCTGGCAAAGTTATTGCGAACGGAACAAAATTTACCTGCCGCCATTAATGCCTATCGACGAGCAATTGAACATATTGAAGCCATTCGATTGGATATTCCCGTATCGTATGAAAATGGGCGTTCGTCTTTTCGAGATACCTTAGCGCCAATTTACTTGGGTTTAGCCGATTTATTATTACAACAAAGTGCCGAGGTTGATGCTTCATCGGAACAACTCTTATTAAAAGAAGCGCAAGATGTGATTGAATTGATGAAGCAAAGTGAATTAGAGGACTTTTTTCAAAGTCGTTGTGAGATTGCCTCTCGCCCTATTGATTTGAAAAAAAC
>JAGLEW010000225.1 GCA_023144875.1 Methylococcales bacterium | reverse complement strand
AATAGCCCAACAACATTTCATGCGCATGCCAATAAGTCGTGGGGTAATAATTATCTAATACTACCGAGCCATTAAAAACACTGCTCCAGAGGGTAATTAACCCTAAAGCCGATAAACCCGCCAAGGCAAAAAATGCCCGAAAGCCTAAATTAAACAGGGGGTAATCAAAAATTTGCGGTGTTTTCATGTGACTGTAATCCTTTTAAGCATCATCGCATGCATTCGCTAAGGTCATAACCGACTGTAATGCGGCCGAAAATTGCGCTTGCTCATCCGAACGAATCCCGACATGTGCCACTTTACGTCCCTTTCGAGCGCTTTTATCATAAAGATGTAAATGTGTATTGGGAATGCTAAGGATGGTTTCAGCGTCAGGAACATCGCTAATAAAATTGACCATCCCCGTAAAACCACGTGCTTTGGTTGAGCCTAAGGGTAAATCCAAAATGGCGCGCAAATGATTTTCAAATTGGCTGGTTTCTGCACCCTCAATCGTCCAATGCCCTGAATTATGCACTCTAGGGGCAAATTCATTGGCTAATAATTCGCCTTCTACCTCAAATAATTCCAAGGCAATCAAACCCACATAATCGAGTTTTTTTAATAAACAGTCCACATAATCTTGCGCTTTTTGTTGCAGTGGATCATTTTGTTTTGCTTCGGAGACTCGTAAAATCCCGTGGTCATGCTTATTTTCTGAGAGAGGATAAAACACCACCTCACCTTTTGGACTGCGTGCGGCTAACATAGAAACTTCTCGATTAAACGCGACAAAGCCTTCCACGATTGAGGCTACACCTTGAATGCTTTCCCATGCAGGGGCTAAATCATCTTCTGTTTTTAAAACAATTTGCCCTTTGCCATCGTAGCCCATGCGCCGACTTTTTAAAATGGCAGGGTAGCCAATAGTCGTCATTGCCTGTTGTAAATCGACTAAGCAGGTGATGTTGGCGAAAGGGGCAGTCGGAATGTTTAACTGATGAAAAAAGTTTTTTTCAACGAATCGGTCTTGCGCGACGGCTAAGGCATTGGCACAGGGATAAACGGTGGTTTTTTCGGTTAAAAAAGCCGCCACTTGGGAAGGAATGTTTTCAAATTCATAGGTCACAACATCGGCTTTTTCTGCCAAGGTGGTTAATAAGGCTTTATCATCGTACGCGCCGTGTAAATGCTCGCCCAATCGAACCGCGCCCGACTCTGTGCTAGGGTCTAAAATAATAAACTCAAGACCTAAAGGAACACCTGCAAGCGCTAACATCCGTGCTAATTGCCCGCCACCTAAAATACCAACCTTCATGACAGCACCTGCCGTGGATTTGAATTTTTCATCACCGTATCGGTTTGTTGTTGACGATAATCATCCAGCGCAAATTGATAGGTTGGGTATTTACTACATATAATAGCGGTCGCGAGTAATGCCGCATTAATCGCCCCCGCCCGACCAATCGCCAAGGTTGCCACAGGAATACCCGCTGGCATTTGCACAATAGATAATAAGGAATCCATCCCATTTAAGGCTTTTGATTGAATCGGAACCCCTAAAATAGGCAAACTGGTTTTTGCCGCCACCATCCCCGGTAAATGCGCCGCCCCTCCAGCGCCTGCAATAATGACTTCCAAGCCTTTTTCTCTGGCGGTTTCGGCATAATTAAAGAGTTTATCAGGGGTTCGATGCGCTGAAACTACGTCAATGTCATGCGGAATATTAAAATCGTCTAAAATTTTAGCCGTGTGTTGCATGGTGTCCCAGTCCGATGTGGATCCCATGATGATACCGATCAATGCAGTCATGTAATTCAAACCTCCTACGCGTATTTATTCATAAATTAGCGGTCATTATACTTAAATTTTGAGCTAGTTTTTTAGTTCGTCAACGGATTTTACAATTTGTTGTAAAATCGCCAAAATAATTCCAATTTCATTAATATAATGTCGTTGACTGTCGATTTGCAGTTGATTTCCTTGTAACCGTAAAAATTGCCACGTTTCACCCGTGGTCACACAACCATAAAGGCTTAAAATAGCCTTATTATTGCTTTGATTATAAAGCGTTGCCGCCACCATTTGTGCGACACATTGTCCTAGACCCTGTGAAATATCATTTTTTTTAGCTTCCACCAAGGCAAAAATAGGCGCTTGTATCGTATGCGTCATCATGCCTTTCGATAAAATGAAATCACATTCACCTGTCAGCCCTTGCGCCTTATCAACATCCAACCGTTCACCTGAGTAAATTGCCAATTTTTTTCGGTGATGGCGTTCTAATTCAAATAAAATTGGGGCAATAATAAATTCTGAGCGGGCTTTTTCACTCGCGGTGGCAAGGGCTAATTCCAA
>JAGLEW010000224.1 GCA_023144875.1 Methylococcales bacterium | reverse complement strand
CTCATCAAAGGCTAATAATTGTTCGTATAAAACCGAAGCTTCTAACGATTGATCTTGTTGATGATCTTTCCAAAAATCCCAGCCAACGATTAACACGCCGCCTAAAATTGCGCCTGCGATCATGGATTTACCATTTTCTTTCCACCACGCTTGCAGGGCTTCAACTTGTTCTTCTTCAGTATCGTACACGGTTTCTCTCTTGGCTATAGGTGAGTGGATAAAAGGTTTATTGCCGATTCATGCGACATGATTTCTTGGGGTTGATTTTTGCGTAAAAACTTCACCGCGACTTGCTGGTTTTTCGCTTCGTCATCACCAATAATTAACGCAACCCTCGCGCCACTTTTATCGGCTTTTTTAAACTGGCTTTTAAAGCGACCACCACTGCAATTTACTTGTAATTTTAATTGCGGCAATTGATCTCGAATGGTTTCGGAAAAAAGGAGGCCTTGTTTTTCTGCCACTGTGCCAACGCGAATCATATAAGCATCAACGCTGGATGCAACAGGAACATCATCCAATAATTCAACCAAGGCTAATAATCGCTCCATCCCCAGCGCAAAACCAATCGCGTGATTATTTTTACCGCCCAACTGTTCAATCAATCCATCATAGCGCCCCCCCGCACAAACCGTTCCTTGTGCGCCAAGTTCATCGGTTACCCATTCAAAAACGGTTTTACCGTAATAATCCAATCCTCGAACCAAACGGGGGTTAATCTGATAGTTAATACCTAAATTATCTAAATTATCGGTAATTGTTTGAAAATGAGCGCGGCTGTCATCCCCTAAATGATGCATCAACGTGGGTGCATTTTCAACCACCGTTTTCATAGCTGGGTTTTTAGTGTCTAAAATTCGCAATGGGTTGCTTTTTAAACGCCGTAAACTGTCTTCATCCAATTGGTCTAAATGAAGATTAAAATAATCAACTAATTTTTCTCGATAACCGCTTCGTTCTTCCAGTGTGCCTAAGGAATTTAATTGCAATTGCAGTTTGTTGTCAATGCCTAAATTTTTCCATAAACGGGTTGCAAGGGTAATTAATTCGGTATCAATATCAGGGCTTGCCATGCCATAGGTTTCAACGCCTAGCTGATAAAACTGTCGATAACGCCCTTTTTGTGGTCTTTCGTGGCGAAACATAGCGCCTAAATACCATAATCTATGCACTTGATTATATAATAAGCCATGTTCTAAACAGGCTCGAAGACAACCCGCCGTGCCTTCTGGACGTAAGGTTAACGAGTCGCCATTACGGTCGTCAAAGGTATACATTTCTTTTTCGACAATATCAGTGACTTCGCCAATCGCGCGTTTAAATAAGGCGGTTTTTTCGACAATGGGCAGTCGAATTTCTCGATAGCCATAGGCGGAAAGTACGGCTTTAATGTGATTTTCAACATAGCCCCACAAGGGTGATTGGTCGGGTAAGACATCGTGCATACCGCGAATAGCTTGAATGGATTGACTGTTTTTTGCCATAATGTAAAAATAAAAGTTAAAGTGATGACAAAATAAACGTTATTGCTTTATTAAGCTCGCTTCTTTGGAATCAGGAAATTGTAATAATAGTGTGTTTTTATATT
>JAGLEW010000223.1 GCA_023144875.1 Methylococcales bacterium | reverse complement strand
GAAAAATTAAAACGTTTTCGTCATTTTGTAAACAGCGATAAAACCGATGAAAATATTGTTTTTGTCGAAGAACGCGGACAAATTCGCCCTGCGGATGAACAAGAACGTCAGCATTTTAAATTAGTAGAGGCAGTATAATGGCACAATGGCTTGCGGTATGCGCGGAAGAAGATCTTCAAACCGATTCTGGGGTGTGTGCCTTAGTTGATAACACGCAAGTGGCAATTTTTTATATGCCAAAAGACAATAAAATTTATGCGATCAATAACTACGATCCTTTTAGTAAAGCCTATGTTTTATCGCGCGGATTAATTGGTGATATTGGGGGTGAACCAATGGTATCGTCCCCTGTTTATAAGCAACATTTTAGCCTCAAAACGGGGCAATGTTTTGAAGATGAGACGATAAAGGTTGAATCCTATCAAGTACGGATAGAGAATGGGCGTGTTGAAGTGAGTCTTACGGAGTAAATGATGAATTATAAGTATTATGTAGCGGATATTTTTACCAAAGAAATCTTCGGTGGAGCGCAAATTGCGGTATTTCCAAATGCTGAAGGCTTGACCGATGCTCAAATGCAATCGGTCGCGAAAGAATTTAACCTGTCTGAAACCGTGTTTATTACCAATCCTGAGTCTGAAACCAACCAACGCCGAATGCGTATTTTTTCACCCACTGAGGAAAAAGAGTTTGCAGGGCATCCCGTCATCGCCGCTGCTTATGTGTTGGGTCATTGTGGTAATGTTGAACTCACCGAAGCGATTACGCCGATTTTATTTCAGCAAAATAATGAAACCATTGAAGCCAATGTGACCGCTGAAGATGGTAAGCCTATTTTTGTACAATTCAGCCGCCAGAGCAGTTCTAGTATTGATCGTTTCGCGCCAAATGATGATGAAATTGCCCGTTTTTTGAGCATAGAAGTTTCAGAGTTAGATCATAATAAATACAGCCCGCGCTTAGTCTCCTGTGGCTTTCCCTATTTAATCGTTCCTGTATGGAATTATGACAGCGTGCGTCATGCAAAATTTAATTACAGCGAATGGAGTGATTCGATCGCGCCTCAAACCGCCGCTTCTGAAATTTTATTATTTGCCCCGAAATCGCCTTTTAATGATGCAGATTTTAACGTCCGAGTTTTAGGGCCTAAAATTGGTATTCATGATGATCCTCCCGTAGGAACGACCATGCCCGCGTTTGCCGCTTATTTATGCTCGTTTGATTTTACCCAACAAGGGACTCATGTGTTTGCGGTTGATCGAGGCGATGCCGAAAGTCGCCGTAGTGTGTTAAACCTAGAAATGGATAACCGAGGTAAAGAATTACTCACACTTAGAACAGGCGGAACAGCAGTGATGTTTGCTGAGGGAAAAATCACCCTCAATACTTGATCTATAAGGCAACAGACGAAAGGCTAAAAAAGCTAAGTTAATCATAGAGATCATGAAAGCACTTGACAGTTAAAGGAGGTTAGATAAACTAAACCTTTATTTTAATAATATTACTACGCCATAAATAATGAAAAAACTCTTTATACTTCTTGCTCTTTTTTCTGCGAATCTTTTCGCAACCCCTGTCAACGTCAACAAAGCGGATGCACCAACGATTGTAAAATCCTTAAAAGGAATTGGTAGCGTAAAAGCCAAAGCGATTGTGGCTTACCGTAAAAAAAATGGCAGTTATAAAACAGCGGATGAATTATTAAAAGTTAAAGGTATCGGTAAAAAAACCCTATTAAATAATAAATCTGACATCTTATTAATAGATGCAACTGCCGCTGTCCTCGCAAATACAAAAAAAGACGCGAAAGCAACAACAGCAGATGCTAAGAAAGCGGTAAAAGTTG
>JAGLEW010000222.1 GCA_023144875.1 Methylococcales bacterium | reverse complement strand
ATCTGGTTTATTTCACCCTTCCAAACGGTTTCATTGTCTAATTCATATTTTGTAAAATTAGGTAAAGGACAATGCTCTTTGAATTCAGGTATATAAAGTGGCGATAACAAAATTAAGGTAATCCCATCAGCAGTATTAACCAATGAACTGTTTGATTCGGTCTGTTTTTTATCTATTTTGTTTAAAATTTCAAAAGTTGCCGCACGACCTTCTCCACCTAAACGCACGATACCTTCTGTTTCAGGATAAAGTGTTTCAGAAAGCCCTTCAATATCCGCTTCTATGGCTACATTTATATTGATTTTTTCTTCAGATAAGCAACGATGTGGACGAATATGCCGAGTTTGATACAGCAGTCCTTTTTGTACCCCACGAGTTAAATTATTTCGACCAATCCCTAAGCGTGATTCATGACTATACAAATCATCGGCTTTCAATAAATCGCTTATGTCAGGAATTTGCCCTAATAAAACCTTGTTTAATCCAGTTTCGGTTATCCAATAATCGCTCAAGGTTTTAATGCCTAATTCAGGGGCAACTGCCATCCGAACATTTTTACCTAAATCACAATGCAACGGCTGACCTACGGTTAAAAAATGTAACGTTTTTAATTTATTTTCTTCTTGGGTGGCAACCAAATTCGCGGGAACAGGATAAAGCCGCAGCCAATTTTCATTTTCTTTTTTCAATGATAAAAATAAGCCTTTTAACGCCATGTTGCCATAACCGTGACTATCGCCCATTTCTTCAATTAACGTTAAGCTGAGATCTTCATTAGGGGCTTTGCGGGTATAATCCGCCCAATTCACTTTATTATATTCGCCAATCGCACTACGAATTGCCCCCATTACCGTTCTTGGTGGTGGCGGAAAAACGCTTTGTAATTCAGAATCGCCTAATGATCCCATGGGTCGTGCTTCTTTAAAAAATAACGTATCTAGGGCATTAAAACGCCATGTTTTAACACTCATACATTCACCCCTTTTTGAGCTAAAAAACGCACGAATAAAGCCGCATCGACAAACACTTTATCATTTTTTTCCCAGTCCTTTTCAAGCTCATCTTTATCTCGATAAACAGGACGGCATTGTTTAAGTAAAGGCGTAACCAGTGCTTTTGCCTCCAACATTTTGTTATCCCCCATATAAGATTCACACAATCCTGATGAAAAAAACTCAGCCGCCATTAAATCAATCCCTTCATCTTCTGATAGTACAGATTCTTGTTCTTTGTCAGGATTGAGTAAATCAAAGCGTTCCCGAATTTTATATAAAAAATTACTACTCAATTGACCATATTCATTACCTTCCTTTGCAAAATATTGATTAGCCAAGCGTTGCAGCGTCACGTCTTCTTTTCCAGAAGTTGAATCAATGGCAAAATTCCAAGGCATTCCCCATTCCAACGCTTTACCACCTGATTTCCATACGCGAACAGCGATTGAATCTCGTCCGTATGTATTTTTAGCAATGTCATCTAATAATTTATGCGCGTCTTGAAACACTGTGGTTAATGGCATTTTGATATGAGCATATTCAATCGCGGCAGAAATTGTGGTTTCAACCCGTTCGTTAGTCGCCGCTTTTTGATTTAAGTCTTTAAATATTTTTTCGTAATCCTGTCGAACGGCTAAAGCACAATCTAACGCATCTTCTAATGGTAAAATAGCTAATACATCATCACCGCCTGCATAAATTAAAAAACCATTATGACGTTTAATAATTTTACCAACGCCTTGAGTAAATTTTTCCAAGCCATTGGTGATGGTTTGTTGTTTTTCTTCAACGCTCATTTGAGTGCCTAAAGAATCACCATCCATCATTAATACGGCATAAAAAGGGGAAATAGGAATAAACTGGTCGGTGGATTCATTCAATAATCGTTTGAGTGTTTGTAATTCTCGCAAAACCGTGTTTGCTTGATTTTGCTCAGGATAGGTGTTGATATTTTCCAATACCGACTCAAAAAACACATTACCCTCTAAAGCTTGCCATTTTTTATTTGTTTGGGTGTTTTTAATACAAGCTATGTCATTTGCCCATTCGCTATACGCACCGCCCATTAATTGACAAGCTGTTGTATGGAAAGCTTCAAATTGAGCATTAATTTCATCACTATTTTTGCTTTCTTTTAAAACAGCTTCTAACCAATGTACCGCCGCCATATAAGAAACAGACGGTCTCCCTGCATCCATTCCCCAACCTTTAAGCCGCCATTTATCAGGCATTTCTTGAATTTCAAGGTGTTCAAAATAACGTGAAAAACGGCGCTTAACCAAAGCAATGGCACACAAATATTCATTGTCGCGTAAATCGGTTTTGATGCCTTTTTTCCCTTGGCTAATGATATTTCCCCAGAATTTTTTTAAGGCTTTTTCATTGGGTCTTTTTTCTCCTGATAATTCCTGCCAGCCTGTCATCATCATACATTTAACCCCTGCTTCTTCAGGACTACGATAAGACCGCCAATTTTTACGCTGGTCTAAGGCTGAATTATGCACCTCATCTGATAAAACCCAGTTCATATCCCAAAAAGAGTTAATTTGTCTGTCCCAAATATGCTTGGTTTTAACACCTGCGTGAGACAAATCACCGTTATAAACGTCCGTAGCTAATGCTTCCCATGCTATTTGTACTGATTTCACCACATTTTCAGGTTTAAAATCATCTTTAACTGTAGCTTTAAAACGATTAGGGACACTGCCTTGTTCAGGTTTTACCCCTGTCCTTTTATCTTCTAACCAGTTTAAAAAATTTTCATCAGCCGCAGGAAAATCAATTTCCCCTCCTTGTGCTTTTACCGCCTTCATCGCAACCGCAGATAGCCATGATAATAAAAATGACCCTGCCCAAAAATCACGGGTTCGCCGTGCTTGTGAGACGAAGCTTTGTACAGG
>JAGLEW010000221.1 GCA_023144875.1 Methylococcales bacterium | reverse complement strand
ATTCAAATTTATCAACCGCTTTCATGAGACCAATATTACCTTCTTGAATAAGGTCTAAAAATTGCAGTCCACGATTGGTATATTTTTTAGCAATTGAAATAACTAATCTAAGGTTTGCTTCAATCATGTCCTTTTTGGCACGCCTTGATTGGACTTCACCAATCGACATTCGACGATTAATATCTTTAAGCTCTAAAATAGAAAGCCCTTGAGTTTCTTCTATTTCAAGTAACTCTAATTGTAATTTTTTAATCTGTTTTTCATGTGCCTTTATGACGGCAAAATACGGGTTTTTATCTGTTTCTTTTAAGTAAGGTGCAAGCCATTTAGTGTTTGACTCATTTTTACTAAAAGATTGAATAAATTCTTTTCGTGGCATTTTCCCTTTGCTCACAAAAATCATCATGATTTGTTTTTCTTTTTGGCGAATAGTGGTGACAGTAAGGGTTACTTTTGCAATCATTTTTCGAAGATATTGCAATGACCACTTAAACGCTAAAAAAGCTTGTGCTAATTCCGCAAAAGCAATTTCTGATTTATCACTGGAATACCCATTTTTTTCAAAGACCGCTAATGAAGATTCGAAAGCACTTCTTAATTCTTTAACTTTAAGATCAATTTTTTCAAAATCAGGTCCGCTATCTTTTTCCTCTTCCTCGTCATTACTTTCTTCTTTTGTTTTTAATGCGGAAAGTCCATTTAAGTTTTCAGGTTCTTCTAAATCACTCAGACCTGTCATTAAATCTGAAAATTTTAATTCAGAGTTCTCACTACCAAGATTAGCATATTCATCAAGAAAGGTTTCAACGATATGAAATGTGCGAGAAATAGCCGTTACAATGTGTTGCTGACCTTTTTCAATTCGTTTTGCAATTTTAAGTTCTTGTTCTCTGGTTAACAACTCAACAGAACCCATCTCACGCATGTACATACGAACAGGGTCGGTGGTACGTCCAAATTCGCTATCAACGGATGCTAATGCGGCAACTTCTGCGGCGGCGGCATCATCATCATCTGAGGTAACAACGGTACCAGCAGAGATAATAGTATCGGCATCGGGCGCTGTTTCATGCACTTGAATACCCATATCCGTAATCATCGCGATGATGTCTTCTATTTGTTCAGGGTCAACAATATCACCAGGCAAATGGTCATTAATTTCAGTGTACGTTAAATACCCTTGAACTTTACCCTTGGCAATTAATTGTTTGAGTTGAGATTGTTGCTGTTCTTGGTTCATTCATCTTCCTACAAAAAAATCAGCAAGCTCTCACTGAACAGAGAATTATAACAAATCTTAGGTACTTTTTCCAAGTATTTTTAACAAGGTTTTCTTTTCTTTTAAACTTAATTGTTGATGACTTTCTTTAACCAATAACTCATTTAAATACGCCTCTTTTGCATATTTCATCCAATTATTAAGGCTATCAATAAATATCTTTTCAATGATCTCTTCTGAAGTCTCATCAAGGTTTAACTCATATGCCGCCAATGTATTGATTATTTTTTCATCTTTTGTTTCACGAAAATACTCCATCAATAAACCCATGTTCGTCGGTTTTTTATGGGAAATGGTGCTTAATATCTGTTTGAATACCTCAAAACCTGGAAAATTAAAATAATTTTCATGCGATATTTTTTTGATAGCAATCGGTGATAGCCACGAATTTTGTATTAATAATGCAATGGTATAGCGTGTCAATGAGAGCTTTGGCTTATTTTTTTGAAGATTTTTGTACTGATTATTTTGAAGGGGTATCGGGGATAATTGGATAAATTGGTGTTGAGCTAATTCAGATAATTTTTGTAACCGTGCCTGCATCATTGTTTTAAAGACACCTTTAGGTATTTGCTGTAGATGAGGCTGGGCACGACTAACAAAGCTGGAACGACCTTCCATAGTGTTTAAGTTAAGGTTTTTTCCAAGGTGTTCAAAAAAATAATCGGACAAGGGTTGTGATGATGAAATTCGGTGCTCAAAAGCTTTCAACCCTTCTTGACGAATCAGAGAATCAGGATCATCTCCTTGGGGTAACATCATGACTTTAATGTGTCGCCCCTCTTTTAAGGTGGGCATCGCCGTTTCAATAGCACGCCATGCTGCTTTTTCGCCTGCTTTATCGCCATCAAAACAAAAAATAAGTTCATGACTATAACGAAATAAAACTTCTAAGAGTTTTTGAGAGGTAGCCGTACCAAGTGTCGCCACTGCATAATAAATATTAAATTGTGCCAGTGCAATGACATCCATATAACCTTCAACAATTAAAATTCGTTCAGGTTTATTTTTATGTTGTAACAGTTCATACAAACCATAAACTTCGTTACTTTTTGAAAAAACCTCGGTTTCGGGTGAATTGAGATATTTTGGTAAGCTATCATCTAATACTCTGGCTCCAAAACCAAGGATGCGTCCTCGTTTGTCTCGGATGGGAAACATTAAACGCCCTCGAAAGCGATCATAACTGCGCTGTTCTTTTTCGACTAACAGACCCGCATCAATTAAAAGTTTTTTATTAAAATGTTGGCTTAATT
>JAGLEW010000220.1 GCA_023144875.1 Methylococcales bacterium | reverse complement strand
ATCACATAACTATATGGCTTTATAGGGAGGTATTCAAGATGGAATTTTATGAAATGCGTATAAAATCACAAAAATATAAAAGGGGAACTAGGGATTGAAAATGAAAAAAGAAAGATAGGTATTCTTGGGAATCTGTATCGCTGGGTTGGGGGATTTTGAAACAGTTTTTAGAAGATATAGCGGTCTGATTCAGGAAGAATCATTTAATAAATGGCGGAGAAGCAGGGATTCGAACCCTGGGAGGGGATAAACCCTCAACGGTTTTCAAGACCGCCGCTTTCGGCCACTCAGCCACCTCTCCGCGAAGAAGTGGCATAATACAGGAGTTTTTTTTATTTGGCTAGTTTTATTTAATCACCCAGTTCTGTCCGTAATAAAACGTATAATTTACTGGTAATAATTTTATGGCTATGCAATTCTTGGAGGATGTCGTGCTGGGCAGTATGTAATAAAATTTCAGCCGCTTGTTTGTTCAGTTCATCCACCGAGCCTTTATTTTTTCGTAATTCAATTTTCATTTGTTCGACCGCTCGTTGTTCTAAATACTTATAAATAGATAAAACATTTTCAAAGGCATGGGTGTTGTCAAAAATTTCCATTAAAGATGATTTTTTTAGGGTTTCCATTTCTTCAAGTACCTTATTAATTAAGGCATACTGCGCTCTATAATAAAGGTATAAATCTTCAGGCTTTTGTTTTTGAAGCTTTATTCGGTTGAAAAAAGAACTAGTTTTAGAGCTTACATAGTTATTAAGGGAGCCTAAGTCAGGCGAATCTTGCTCTACTCGCTCGGTTTGTGTTTCTAAAATGAGCAAATTTTTCTTATAAATCACTTCATCAATTTCATCGTATTGAAACATACGTTTTAACTCTCTTTTTTGAATGCCAAGCGTGTAGAGTCGTAAAATATTTTCAACTGTGCGACTGTTGTCGATTTTTTCTTCTTGAAACTGATTTTTAACTTGCCGATAGTGTTTTAAATAGTGATTGGTAAAAGTGTCATATTGTTGTTCACTAATTTGGTGACCTGCTTTAAAAATCTCTATTTTTGACATAAGATCATGATAAATCAAGGCCTTACTTTTATAATAGCCAACTTTTTCATAAGGTCTTAAGACATCAATTTTTAAAAATCGAATGACCATCCCAATCGTTGTGGCTTTAATCAGTAAAGAAAAATAAATACTGGCGACGGTAATAGCAACAATGAAATCTTTAATGGAAAAATCATAATGCCATTTTGCCAATGTTAGATCATCGGGAATCAGTAGCACCATAATTACGGCAATGGAACCACGTAAACTACCCCATGATAATAAATGCTGCCAATTTGAGGGGATATTTTTTTCAGATTTAATTTGATTGGCAATACCGACAGTCAGGTAAATGGAAACCGCTCGGGCAACAATAACCACCGCAACAATCGCTAAAATAGGTAAAATAGCAATGTGCATTGAAATGGATAAGCGTACAAATAATAATCCCATTAACATGAAAACTAAGGAGTTCGCGATAAACGCAAAGTAACCCCAAAATTTTGACATATATTTTTCAACTCCCGCCGACATTTTAAAGCGACCATAATTTCCAACCACTAGGGAGGCAACTAAAGTGGCAATAATGGATGAGATATGAATTTCATAACCGTTAACATGCCATTTTTCAGAAATTAATTCGGCTAATAAAAAAGTAAAATGGGCGACCAGTAAGGTAAGGGTTATTTCTAAATGTTCATGGCCTTTGACCCATTCAATTAGCTTTGAAAATAAAAAGCCCATGAATAAGCCGAATAATAAACCACCAAAAATCATGACTCCAAACGAAAGTAGTCCACTGCTTACGGTTTCAATCCCATGAAACCCCTTTTGAATCACGGTAATAATGATTAAAAACAGGGCAAATGAGGTACCATCATTAAATAAACTTTCGCCTTCAAAGATCAAGGTTAAACGTTTAGGCGCACCATACTCTTTAAATAACGCCAACACAGCCACAGGATCGGTTGCCGAAATAATAGCGCCAAACAGTAAAGTCACCAAAACGGGAATATCAAACCCCATTAAGCCAAAAACCCAATGACCAACATAGCCGATAAAAAAAGTGGAGAGTAACAGCCCCACAATAGCTAAGAGGCTAATAATAAATTTATTTTCCCGAATCGTGCGCATTTTCATGTTGTAGGCAGATTCAAAAATCAGCACTGGCAAAAAAATAAAAAATAATAATTCAGGGGTTAATTGAAAGCGGGTAATGAAGGAAAATGACTCGATTTGAGAAAGAGGTACAAGGCAGGAACCAGCAATAACTAATAGAACGGTGTAAGGAATTTTAGTTTTTAATGCAAGGAGATTAAGCCCCAATGCCATAAACATGAGCGTAAAAATAGACAGGTAAAGATCAAGTTCCATCGTATGCCTATGAAAAAGGTTTAAAAAAGGAGGGATATATCAAAAGAAAGAGATTATAGGGCAGTCTGTCACAAGAAAGCCAATTAAATTATCTAAAAAAAACGTTATACTTACCAGCACTTATTGTTTCTGTAATTTAAATTTTAATCGCATATTACAGAACATCCCCTCAATTAAGTGGTTTTTTTAACATTTTATGAATAGACAAATTTATCCTTTATTAGTGGCGCAATTTTTATCTGCATTTGCTGATAATGCGATTCTCTTTACTGTCATTGCAATGGTGATACAATCGAATGAATTAGCGCCATGGTATATTCCCGCGTTACAAAGTGTCTTCTTTATTGCTTTTGTTATTTTTGCCCCGTGGGTAGGAACGATTGCTGATAATTATCCTAAATCAAGAGTATTGATTCTAGCTAATGTAATTAAAGCGGCAGGGGCATTATTATTAGTTATGAACATAGAACCTTTGATTGCCTATTGCATTGTTGGTATTGGTGCGGCGTTATACAGCCCCGCAAAATACGGTATTTTGCCTGAAATTGCAGGTCGTGAGGTGTTAGTAAAAGCCAATAGCTGGATTGAAGGCTCGACTATTTTTGCGATTATTTTTGGGATGGTGATTGGTGCAAAAGTGGCTGATTATTC
>JAGLEW010000022.1 GCA_023144875.1 Methylococcales bacterium | reverse complement strand
TATTGACCCTCATCATTACCATTGTCGGAATTTGGATTTGTGATATTGCGGCTAAAAAATTACAAGTGCATGACTTTGGCGGTATTGTCTGGGATGAAATTGCAGGCTATTTAATTACCATGTGGTTTACCGTTGCTTTTATTCCATTTTCAATCATGGCTATTTTACTCGGATTTATTTTATTTCGAATTTTTGACATTTTAAAACCTCAACCTATTCAATGGATTGACAGCAAAGTCGAAGGTGGATTTGGCATTATGCTAGATGATGTGATTGCAGGAATTTTTGCAGGGATACTTTTGTTTTTACTTTATTTTTTTTATCCTAGTCTTTTTGCGTAACGATGCAATCATACTGACAATTTTAAAGCCTAAAATCGTCGAGGCTAACATTAAGGTAATCGAATTTGCCCAAATTAACGCCGAATCTTGCTGATTAATACCATAAAGTAACCATAAAAAAACGCCTATCGTAAAAAGACTATACATGCCAAACGAAAGCGATTGAGTATCACGGGTTCGGATGGTTAAAATAGCTTGTGGCAAAAAAGAACTAGTCGTACAAAAAGCGGCGATATACCCTAAAATTTCATTTGAAAAAGTCATTGTTACCTCAATAAACGTTAAAACGGGCTATTTTATATCAAGTCCTACAAAAATATGGATTTGTGGCATAATGCTCCGACACTTAACCGCCTTTTTTTGAGGGTAAAATGACACAATCGTTACACTGGCAACACTTAGATAACACTGAAATATTGGCACAAAAAGCAGCCGATTTAATCCTAAAAAATGCGGAACATGCCATTGCAGAAAAGGGCTGTTTTAAATTAGTTTTAGCGGGCGGTAGCACCCCAGAAAATGCCTATCGCTTGTTAATAAAAGCAAAAACAGATTGGGGAAAATGGCATATTTATTACGGCGATGAACGTACGCTAGCGGCCGATCATAAAGATCGAAATAGTAAAATGGCCTATGAGGTTTTTTTAAAGCATACGGCTATTCCAGCATCACAAATTCATGCTATGCCGACAGAGTTAGGCACAGAAGCGGCTAAAAAATCCTATCAAGCGGTGGTTGAAGCGGCATTACCGTTTGATTTAGTCTTATTAGGTATGGGCGAAGATGGTCATACTGCTAGTTTATTTCCAGACCATTTCCACGATTTAGACGAATCCGTACATGCGATTTATAACTCGCCAAAACCACCTTCGGAGCGTATTTCTTTAAGCGTTAAGACCTTAGGTAATAGCACTCAAATCTGTTTTTTAATTTCTGAAAACAATAAACAACAGGCGCTAGCGGCGTGGAAAAAGGGTGATAATTTACCTGTTGCGAGCATAAAATCAACGAATACTATTGAAGTCTTACTCGCAAAATAATTAGAGGGTATCGTCTGTTTCTTCTGAAAATACCACTTTATCGTAAATATCGGACAGACAAAGCTTGGCTTTTATAGCCTCCAATACAATGACTGCCTTGTTATCATTATATTCGCGTAGCAACCATGTTTGCTGGCTTTGTCGTTGATAATACGCTATATGACAGCGGTCTTGAGCAATCAATAAATAGGCTTGTAAGCTTGGAATCGCACGATAAAGCTCAGATTTTTGACCCAAATCGTATTTTTCAGTGGAACTTGATAACACTTCAATAATAAGTGTTGGATTAGTTAAATTATCTTGTTCAGAGAATATCCCCTTTTCACATAAGGCCGCCACATCAGGGTATACATAATCAGCGCCTTTCTCTTTATTGACTTTTACCCGTAGATCACTGGCATACACTTTACACGTACGGCGTTTGAATTGTGCATATAATTCACCCGTAATATTACTGACAATGTTTACATGCACTTCACTTGCCCCTGCCATCGCAAACATTTCACCCTCTACAAATTCACTTTTAAGCTCAGGATAAGCACGTTCTAACGCAAGGTATTCGGTTGCTGTGATTTTAGGTTTTGCCAACGCAGACATTATTGATCCTTTTGGATAAATAGAATATTTTTTTCAATCAAATTTTGGATAATCTCTACGCCATTTTCAATTAAGCTTCCACTGTTACTTAAGTTCATTTCCGTGGCAATTTGTTCTAAACAGGTTTGTACCAATTGTGATTTTCCGTCCACAAGTTGCAATAATCGGTACGTAATTGCGGTCGTTTGGATAAAATTCACTTCATCCTCTTGATTACGATAAACAATTAAATAGCTTGCCTGTGCGGGAACTTCTAACGGCAAAAAATCAGGGGATATTTCATGAACAGGGTATTGATACGCCAATGACACAGCTAAAGGTGAGAGCTGTATCTGTTGGAGTAATAAACCACCCGTGTTAATAACAACGCTAGGCAAGGTTTCTTTAGCAATGGATAATGCCATTTCAACCCATTCATAATGGGCTAATTCCAGTAAAAAGGGGTAATCATCTGGGTTATGACGCTCATTTTGTAAATAGCTGATAAATTCTTCAGGAATTTCTGAAAAATAAGGCGATTCACTGCTATGTTTTGCAAAAAAATCTTGAGTTAATTCAAACCACCGTTTCTCGGTATGTAATGCTTTTAAGACAGGAAAATTACTATCCAGAAAACCGACGACATTATTAAAAAATAATTCGCGATACATTTCCATACGTTGAGGTTTCACATCCTCAGGAATAGCATTATTAAAAGGGTCTTTTATATACGCGGTAAATTCGAGCTGTTTTGCTTTAAAATCAACCCCCGTAGTGTGCTTAGGCAGAGATGCGTTCATGTTCGTTACCCCATGAATTTTGGATGGTTTTAATGGTTTTTACTTCTTGCATTAATTCAGCGATGGAAGGAATGTTAAAGTCACGTTCTAAGAGCGTTGGAAAAACACCATATAATTCATACGCTTTACCTAATAATTTCCAGACAGGGTCTATGATGTCAGCACCATGCGTATCAACCAAAAAATCATCCGCTTCCATATAATGCCCTGCGATATGTGCATAAGTAATTCGATCAGCAGGGATGGCTTTTAAAAAGGCTTCGGCATCATAGCCGTGATTAATGCTATTGACATAGATATTATTAACATCCAATAAAACGTCACAGTCTGCTTCCTCAACGACCGCATTAAAAAATTCAATTTCGGTCATTTCTTTGCCAGGCTCGGCATAATAAGAAACATTTTCGATCACTAAGCGCTGTTCTAAAATATCTTGCACCCGTTTAATTCGCTCTGCGACATGTGTCACCGCATCACTGGTAAAGGGGATCGGCATTAAATCATACATGTGTCCCTGAGAACTGCAATAGCTTAAATGTTCACTGTAAAATTTTATCTGATGCTCACGCATAAAATCTTTCACTTGGTGAACAAATTTTTCATCTAAGGGATCGGAACTGCCTATCGACAACGATAACCCGTGGCAAATAAAATCATAACGCTCCGTCATTGACCGAAACTGTTTGCCTAATTTTCCACCGAGAGGAATCCAGTTTTCGGGCGCAATTTCATAAAAATCAACGTCATCGGCGGGGCTTTCAATAATTTCTGTTAAAAATGAACGGCGTAAACCAAGTCCTGAGCCTTGAATTAAATTGCGTGTTGTGTCCATTTCAATACCTTTAAAATAAGGGCGACAGACTACCAGAGTCTGCCGCGAATGTTATATTACTAAAAATAAGGTGGTAACCGATAAATTAAGGATTATTTATCATTGTTGTAAAGAAAACCGAATCCACCTTTGGCTTTTTCTTTTTTAGGTGCTACTTTTTTAGCGTTGGCTTTTTTATCCATGCCACAAGCACCTTCTTTGCCTTTCATCATTTCACCGCAGGCGGCTTCTAAGCCTTTTTTCATTTTAGCGCCATTCATCATATCGCCACATTTGCCTTCACCGCATTTGCCTTCTTTGGCTTTTTTACCCATGCCACAAGCGCCTTCTTTGCCTTTCATCATTTCACCACAGGCGGCTTCTTGACCTTTTTTCATTTTGCCGTCTTTCATCATGTCACCACATTTGCCTTCGCCGCATTTGCCTTCTTTGGCTTTTTTACCCATGCCGCAAGCGCCTGCTTTACCTTTCATCATGTCGCCACATTTACCTTCGTGACCTTTTTTCATTTTACCGTCTTTCATCATGTCGCCACATTTGCCTTCGCCACATTTACCTTCTTTGGCTTTTTTATCCATGCCGCACTTGCCTTCTTTGCCTTTCATCATTTCGCCACAGGCAGCTTCTTGACCTTTTTTCATTTTAGCGCCCTTCATCATGTCGCCACATTTACCTTCGCCACACGATGCTTCTGCTTTTTTAGAGGTGCTTTCTGGTGCCGCTGGTGTTGTATCTGCTTTAGCAAGTTGCATATAGCCATCCGACAAGACACTTATAGCAAAAGGATTGTTCTCTGCATGTGCTGTCGTGCTTACGCCTAAAGTAGATATAACAGCGGCCGTTATTGCAGTTGCGTTTAATTTTTTCATAGTTCTCTCTTAAATAAAAGTTATAATGGTTAGTTGTCAAGCTATTATTATTTTTGTTACTTGACACAATGTTTTAATTAGTAAAACACTGCCTAAGCATTGTAACGCATATTAAGATCTAAAAACTATGCCTCATTAAATATTTTTGTGATTACTTTCACATAAATCTTCTATGACGCAACGTTGACAGCAAGGCTTTCGAGCGATGCAGGTATAGCGCCCATGTAAAATAAGTAAATGATGAGCATTCAGTAAATAGTGTTTCGGGACATTTTTCATCAGCTTCTTTTCAACTTCTAACACCGTTTTACCCGTGGCTAACGGGATTCGATTCGCCACTCTAAAAATATGGGTATCAACCGCAATCGTTGGCTCACCAAAGGCGGTATTTAACAGAACATTTGCCGTTTTCCGCCCGACACCTGCTAAACTCTCTAAGGCTTCGCGCGTTTTTGGAACCTCGCCTTGATATTGATCTAACAACACCCGACAAAGCTTGATAATATTGGCACCTTTGTTGTTATAAAGCCCAATGGTTTTTATATAAAATTTTAAGCCATCAAGCCCTAAATCATAAATTTCTTGTGGTGTATTAGCAACGGGGAATAATTTTGCAGTGGCTTTATTAACCCCCTTATCGGTTGCTTGTGCCGACAAGACCACCGCGATTAAAAGTTCAAAATGACTGCTGTAATTTAATTCAGTGTCAGGGTTTGGAATAGCAAGGGCTAAACGTTCAAAAATAGCCTTGCGTTTCAGAGAATTCATAAAAATTTAAAGCGTTAAAAGGTAAATGAACTTTAGTTTACACCCAAGCCACATCAATCAAATAATCGTTCATCGTTTAAATCTAAAATGCAGAGATAATAAGTCCCGTGAAAGCAAAAAAACCACAAAAAGAAAGCGCAATAAAAAGTTATAAACGTTTATTTAGCTATGTTTTGCCTTTTTGGAAAGCCTTTTCAATTAGTATTTTAGGCTATTTAATTTATGCCGCGACTCAGCCTTTATTTGCCGCCTTAATTCAATATATTGTCGATACATTACAGCTTAAAAATAAAGAAGCCATGATGATGTTACCGGTTTTTTTATTAAGCTTAATTATTATCCGAGGCATTGGCACTTATCTTGGGACTTATTTTTTAGCCAAAGTCTCCACCAACGTTGTGCATGAATTACGCTGTGATATTTTTAATAAATACACCCAACTCCCCACAGGTTTTTTTGATTCCAAAAATAGCGGCTATTTAATGTCGCTCATCACCCACAATGTCAATGAAGTTACGCAAGCAACCACCGATGCAGTGCGCACCTTTGTCCGCGAAGGCCTAACCGTCATCGGCTTACTCGGGTATTTATTTTATATTCAATGGCAGTTATCACTCATTTTTCTCTGTGTCACTCCGTTGATCGTCCTAATGGTCTCTTATGTGAGCAAGCGGTTACGGCGCTTAAGTAAGCTCATTCAAGATTCGGTGGGCAATATTTCTCACATCACCTCTGAAATGATTAACGGTAATCGAGTAGTTCGAAGCTATGGGGGTAAAGACTATGAAAAACAACGCTTTTTAGACGGTAGCCGATTTAATCAGCGCCAAAGTTTAAAACTTGCCACCACGATGGCGATTCATAACCCCTTATTACAACTTTTAATCGGGGTAACATTAGCCGCCTTAATGTATTTAGCCCTCTATTTAATGAAAGATGCTAGCGCGGGGGAATTTGTGAGTTATTTAACCGCCGCCTTTTTTCTGCCAAGACCGATTCGCCAATTAAGCGAAGCCAATAGCCATGTGCAAAAAGGCATTGCCGCTGCCGATAGCTTATTTAAAATCTTAGATGAATCCGATGAGCTTGATAAAGGCACGTATCAAACCAAACGTGCCACAGGGGTTTTAGAATTTAAAAACGTTAGCTTTTCATACCCCAATAGCTCAGAGTTGGCATTAGATAATGTCAGCTTTAAAGTCTATCAAGGACAAACCGTCGCCTTAGTCGGTGCCTCAGGTGGCGGAAAAAGTACGATTACCCAACTCATTTTACGTTTTTACGCCCATCAAAAAGGCAAAATTTTACTCGATGACGTTGAAATTAATAATTATCAGTTGGATAACTTACGCCAACAAATTGCCTTAGTCACTCAACATTTAACCTTATTTAATGATAGTGTCGCTAATAATATTGCCTATGGCGCATTATCCAATGCCACCGAACAACAAATTACCTTAGCCGCCGAAAGTGCCTATGCCTTAGAATTTATCACTAAAATGAAACAAGGATTTGACACTGAAATTGGTGAAAACGGGGTGAAATTATCAGGCGGACAAAAACAACGCCTCGCCATCGCCCGTGCCTTACTTAAAAACGCCCCGTTATTAATTTTAGATGAAGCGACTTCTGCATTAGATGCACAATCTGAGCGCTACATTCAAAGCGCTTTGACTGAAATCATGCAAAACCGTACTTCCTTAATCATTGCACATCGTTTATCAACCATCGAACATGCTGATTTAATATTAGTG
>JAGLEW010000219.1 GCA_023144875.1 Methylococcales bacterium | reverse complement strand
CGTTTTTTTTCCATCATTATTGAATAATGCTCATCATATTATTTGTTGAAGCCACTAACGCATCAATCATTTCCTCACCACTCGCCAAATGCCCTGAATGCGGTAATACAATATATTGTGCCTCAGGTAATTTATCATGCAACGACTTTGCCCCTGCGATAGGACACATTAAATCATAACGTCCATGAATAATAATCGTCGGGATATTATTTAATGTTTCACAGTTTTCAAGAATTTGACCTTCTTTAATAAAATAGTAATGACGCGCATAATGCAATTCCATTTTCACCTGTTTTAACATTTTTTCGGTCACATGTTCAATGCCACCCGTTTCTTGATACGCATCAGCGAGTGCCACTTGCCCACTCCAGTTCATCCATGCCTTCGCCGCACGGCGCTGAGTTAACTCATCCTCACTATCAATGGCGATACATAATTTTTCTAAAATAGAGTCATCCCCTTTTTTAGGTAAGACATCACGTAAGTTTTGCCACGCTTCGGGATAAATATGCGCCACCCCTGTACTCATAAACCAATCCATATCGTTTTGTTGCGCTAAAAACACCCCTCGAAGAATCATCCCAGAAACAAACTCAGGAAACTGCTGGGCATAAAGTAAGCTTAAGGTTGCGCCCCATGATCCTCCAAATAACATCCATTTTTTAATCTTTAATTGCGTGCGTAAAATCTCTATATCATTGATTAAATCTTGCGTGGTATTGTTTTCTAACAACCCATAAGGAGTCGATAAACCACTGCCGCGCTGATCCATCAAAATAATGCGATATTTTTCAGGATTAAAAAAACAACGATGATGTGGTTTTGTGCCTGAACAAGGCCCCCCATGTAAAAAAATCACAGGAATGCCGTCAGGTGTCCCCGACTCTTCCACATAAACCTCATGCACAGAATCGGTTTTTAGAAAAAAAGTATTGTAGGGTGAAATTTCAGGATAAAGCGGTTTCATAAGCGACAGTTTCCAGATGATTTAAAAAAGAGTACGGCAGAAAAAATTGAATTAGGAGTTGGGTAATGTTGGAAGTTTTTCTTTATTAAAAGCGGCAATAACCTGAACATTTTGATATTTATCGGCATTAGATTCTGTAATATTACCTCGTGGCGCTACCGCAAAGGTGCTCACCACTTCAAACGGCACATTCACCAAATATTTTTCAATCAAACGTATAGGGGCTTTTGAGCGATCAAGTGCTAACACAACATCATTTTTTTGACCGCGTATTTCAGATGAATGCCCGATACAAACAAAAAATATTTTTCGTCCATCACTTTTTCGTACCATGTGATCAATAAAATTAATTAAGCGGGCTGGTTCCGTATAACTTGACTCCAAACTGGAATTACCTTTTTCAAAAAACAAGGTGATCTCATCCAATGCGACCTGCTTTTTTTTCCGTGAAGCTCTCAATAAAATCTTTAACATTCGTTGAGATTCTTCCAACTGATCTTCGAGCTGCTCTTCCAATTGGTCTTTAAAAATAGGCGTGATTTCATTGACCAATAAAGTTGATAATTCTTTTATGGTCAGTTTTTTTGACGCTTCAAAGGTTTTACTCCCTGGGATAACTACCACGCTTTCTTGGGTCAATACTTGTTGTGCCCCTCCTCCTAACCCCGAGCAACCGACCAACAATAAAACCAACAAAAGTGTTATCAAGCGCATTTTTTATCCTTCAATGATGACGAAAATATCCGCTCATATTTTACAATATCTACTATGGATAAATAAGACTAAATTTTGGCACACACATAAATGATTTCAAAGGTTGCATAAATTCTAACTGTTTTCATGCGTGTCTCATAAGAACGAATCATTTGTTGTAACTGCGCTTTAGTGGTCATATTCAAGTTACGTCCAGCGGTCACATTATGCGCACCAATACCTTTTAACTCACGCATTAATGCCATCACTGATTCATAATAAGACTTATAAATCACTGTTTTAGTGGAAATGTCGGTATAACCCAACGCGGTTAAACTGGCTTTAATTTGCTGTGCATTATAAAAATCATTCACATGAGTAAAATCATCGACATCAGCCCATGCAGTTTTTAATTCATGTAACGTTTGCTCACCAAATGTTGAGAAAACTAAACAGCCATTGGGGGTTAACACGCGTTTAATTTCGCCAAATACCATGGCTAAATTTTGACACCATTGCAAGGCAACATTTGAAAAAACGTGATCCACCGAGGCACTTTTTAAAGGTAATTGTTCCGCATCACCACATAAATAGCGCACTTTATCCTTATATTTATGCCGTGTTGCTAACACCATTGCTAAGGCTAAATCAAAAGCAATCAGCTTTTTATCACCCAGCAATGCCAATAATTCCCCCGTTAAAAAACCTGTGCCACAGCCAATATCTAAGATGGTTTTAGATAAATCTCCCTCTTGATATAACTGTAATAATTCCAGTCCTACGGTTCGTTGTAACACCGCCATTTCATCGTAAGAATCAACGGCTTTGGAAAATGAACGTTTCACCTTGGTTTTATCTAATTGAGCGTCAATCAACACGTTTTTGTTCCATAAAATTTCTCAAACAATCCAATAATTCTTCTGGATGCGACAAAAAAGGCACATGCCCTGCTTTTGGCAAAATTTTTAATAATAATTTCGGTTGTAATGTTTGTAATTGCTCACCCACTTTAATAGGGACTAAGGTGTCTCTATCGCCAAGAACCATTAAAACAGGACAGTTTATAGTCGCTAAATTCATGCGTAAATCGGTGGTTTCCAATAAAATTAACCCTTGTTCTAAAATGGACTGTGTCGGAGGTAAGGTTTCGTTTAACGCTAATTTCAATTGTTTGACCAAAATTTTATAATCAGCTTGCCTTAAAATTTGTAACGATAAAAACCGCAATAACGTTCCGCTACAGTCATCAATTAATTGCTGATTAAATTGCCTCAAAAGCGTTAACTTCATCCCAGCCCAATTTTCTTGAGTAACAAAACAAGGGTTTCCCGCCAGCCCAATCAATCCATTTATTCGCTTAGGAAATCGTTGACATAAATCCAAGGCAATCGTCACCCCCATTGACCAGCCTAAAACGGTACAGGCTTGGCTAGGAAACTGTTCGATCAATGCCGCGCTAATATTTTCCAAGGTAAATTTTTCTAAATAATCACTGCGTCCATGTGAGGGTAAGTCTAAACAAATAACCTGATAATTTTGCGCCAGTTTTTTAGCAAATTCACGCCAAACGCCTGTATGCATTGCCCAGCCATGCAATAAAACAATGGGGTCACCTGTGCCATAAACTTCTTTATGTATGTTCATTAAAGTGATTTTTCTAATGCCTTTAATAAATCATTCACGTCTTTTTCACTATGATTCGCCGACAGTGTTACCCGCAATCGAGCTTTATTTTTTGGAACGGTAGGCGGTCGAATCGCGGTGACTAAAAAACCTTGCTCCAATAATTTTTGACTGATTGCCAGCGCTTTTTGGGTATCACCGATTAAAATAGGCTGAATCGGGGTTTTTGATGGCATTAATGTCAACCCGATACTTTTTGCACCGTTTTGAAACTGTTCAATCAGCCTCTGCAATTTTTCTCGGCGTTCAGGTTCATTGGTAATAATGGTTAAACTTGCCGAAGTCGCCTTTGCAATTGCCGCTGGCATGGCGGTGGTGTAAATATAAGTACGTGCTTTTTGAATTAAGGTTTCGATTAAATCCTCAGAGCCTGCGACAAATGCCCCCGCCGTACCAAAGGCTTTGCCAAAAGTTCCCATCAAAATAGGCACATCGGTTTGGGTTAATGCAAATTGTTCAATCACACCTGCGCCTGTTGTTCCTAAGACCCCAAAACCGTGGGCATCATCCACCATTAATGCCGCCTCATGTTGTTTTGCAATCTTTGTTAATGCGACTAAAGACGCTAAATCACCGTCCATGCTAAACACACCATCAGTGACTATCATTTTTTTAATGGCCTCTGAACGCTGTAATTTTGATTGCAATTGGTCAA
>JAGLEW010000218.1 GCA_023144875.1 Methylococcales bacterium | reverse complement strand
TCAAGGTCTTCGCGGGTTTATTGGTCTCGCAGGCGCTTATGATTTTAAATGGGATGAACCTTATCAGTTTGAACTATTTAAAGCCTTTAAAGACCCCGCCTATTCTCAGCCGATTACGTTTGTTGATGGTCATGAGCCACCCTCACTGTTGTTGCATGGTTATGACGATACAACGGTTAAATTGTCTAACATTGTCAACTTAACCGCACAAATTAAGCTAAAAAAAGGGCAGGTGCATAGTATTTATTACGATAATATCGACCATGTTGAAATAATAAGCAGCCTTTCAATGCCTCTGCGTCATCAATTTACGGTTCATCAAGATATTATTAAATTTTTAACCTTACATCGAAAAACGGTAAATATCGAGCCATAACCATTCATTTATTCCTCTGCATAAACGTTGGCTTTTGAGAGTATAAAGCCAACTCAATGACTCACCCATTCCCATGCCACTTTCGCTTCTGTTGGCTGAAAATGCTTTTCGTTAATACCCACCATCTTCGCAAAATAACTATCGACCGTAATCAAAAATTTCCACAGCGTACTGCCCGAAATAACCGCAATTTTATTAAATCGCTTGAAGTGCTTAACAATCCATTTGATGTCTTCATAAATCACAGAAGGCTTGCCTATGGTGGCTGTTTCTCCAAAGATAATCATCACACTGATTTTTTCGTGTTGCTTGATACGCTCATCAAACTTTTTAATCCATGCCTGTTGCTGTTCCAGTGATACTTTTCCAATAATCTCAAACGCTAAGGTCGCGCCATTGCTTTGAGCTAATTCGTTAATCATAGGTTTTTTGCTCCAATTTATTTATATTGACTACATAGTCATTTAAATAGTACTATCTTTCAAAAAAAAATCAAACTATTTCTGACTTAATAGTCATAAAAATACGAGAGAGGGATATTATGCCAAAAATTGTCGATAAAGAAAAAATGGTGAAATCTATTATGGAATCTGCTTTACAGGCATTTATCAAACATGGCTTTCACAAAACAACAATGGATAAAATTGCCAAGGAAGCAGGTATCGCCAAGGGGACGCTTTACCTTTATTTTGATTCAAAACAAAATTTATTACACAGTATTATTACCGTACACTTTGAAGCATTTAATAAAAACCTGACGGGAAAAATGCATTTTGATTCACTCGACAGCCTACTCTCTCATATTGAAGAGGGATTATTTATGAGTGAGGAAGAATTGCAATTTTTTCCCGTATTTTTTGACGCTTTTGGTTCAGGGTCTGAATCTAAAAATCTCACGCAGGAAATATCCGCCTTTTTTGATAATATTGGAAAATATTATGCTCAACAACTCCAGTCACTTATCGATCAAAAAATCATTAATACCCATATTAATCCAATGGCTTTAGGCAGAGCGTTAACCTGTATGCTGGATGGTCTTCTTATGCACAAAAGTTTATTTGATTTATCGGACAGCCATTACAATGCCATCGTGAAAGAAACGATTAACCTTTATCGGCACGGTCTTGGTATAGAAGGAGAGTTATAAATGCCTTGTGTCAGTGAATAACGAAGATAAAAGGTGTTATGAAAAATCGTATAAAATATTATTACCTTCGTTCATTGCTGAATTACATGCTGAGGGATTTTAACGGGGTACACTTGCCATTTTATCTTTTCTAACGTTAAAATTTACTCTGACCCCAATTATGATTGTTATATTATTTTTTAATTATTTAGTTGCATCCGTGTACGACTGTATTACAATTTTATTTATTTGCAACACTAAGAGTGCTTTATGAAGAAAGATATAATTAGTACACGAGTCGACCACAGGATGAAAACCGAATTTACTCACGTCTGTGAAGAAATTGGATTAAGCCCCTCTCAAGCTATTAAATTATTTGCTAAAGCGGTTATCAATTATGGTGGGATTCCTTTTGAACTCAAAACCAAACAACCTAATATAATTACAGTACAAGCTATACAAGAACTCGAAGATGGAAAAGGACATAAAGTTAGAGGAACTTCAGAGCTGTTGGATGATCTTCACGTTAAAGTAAAAAATGCTTGAAATAACTTATTCAAGCCAATTCAAGAAAGACTTTAAAAAAGTAAAAAAGTTACCACTGCCTGAGTTAAAACTTATATTTTCGGTAATTTCTACTTTAGAGCAAGAAGCCACTCTTGACGCTAAATATAAGGATCACGTATTAATTGGCAATTGGTCTAGCTTTCGTGAATGCCATATAAAACCTGATTTACTGCTTATTCACAAGAAAAATGTCTCTGAACTGTTATTAGCTAGAATAGGAACGCACAGCGATTTATTTTAAGAGCCAGCTGCACATAATTCATATAACGCCCGCATCACAAGCTGCCGTGAGGGGCGCGTATTTTGCGGCTCTT
>JAGLEW010000217.1 GCA_023144875.1 Methylococcales bacterium | reverse complement strand
AGCAAATGCTTTAAGAAATACTCATGACCTTTGGCACTTGAGCCGAGTAAATTCGCCCGCCAAACAAATAAATTTCGTGGGTGATTTTCAGGGGCATCAATATCTTCACCTGAGAAAGCAATGTCACCGCTTTTTAATTTTTCAACCACATAGTCTGAAATACCTTTTTCATCGGTTGCGCCAGCCGCCATCGCTTCTTTACAAATTTCTAAAGGATTTTGGTTGAAATGGGGTGACGAAGGAAGCCAGCCTAAGCGTTGTGAAACCACGTTATAATCGGCTAAATTACTGCCTTTATAATCGGCTTTTGCATGAGCGGCTAATAAACCATCGGCTTCTAAACGTTCATAACGCCATTGATCGGTATGGAAATAGAAAAAGGTGGTGCCATTCATTTGACGTGGAGGGCGATGCCAATCTAAACCAAAGGCAACCGGTAACCAGCCCGCTTGTGGACGTAATTTTTCTTGTCCAACATAATGCGCCCAGCCGCCGCCACTTTGTCCAACACAACCACACATGTGCAATAAGTTCATGATCGCGCGATAGTTCATATCATTGTGATACCAATGATTTAACCCTGCGCCTAAAATGACCATTGATTTGCCTCGTGTTTTGGCGGCATTATCAGCAAATTCACGTCCTGTACGAATAATATCGGCTTGCTTGACCCCTGTGATTTTTTCAGCCCATGCTGGTGTATTTGGCGTAGTGACATCATCATAGCCTTTCGCGACAGCACCGCCTAACCCCCGATCAATCCCATATTGAGCGACTTGTAAATCAAAAACGGTGGCGACCAGTACGTCTTTATCACCCAGTTTTATTTTTTTCACAGGTACATTGCGTTTTATACCTAAGTCTCTGCCAGAATCGAAACATGGGAATAGGATTTCAGCAACATCATCGCTATCAAAAATTAAACTTAAACGTGGATAAGTTTCGGCATCGTCTTTTTTGGGGAGTAAATTCCATTTTCCTTCTTCGCCCCAGCGAAAACCAATCGAACCATTTGGTGCAATAATATTGCCTGTTTTTTCATCTAAAACGACTGTTTTCCATTCAGGATTATTGTCTTCACCTAAGGCATCATCAAAATCAGAGGCACGACATAAACGCCCTGTGACATAAGACTCTTCATAAGACTCTAACATCACTAGCATGGGTAAGTCAGTGTAAGTACGGGCGTATTCTTGAAAATAATCATCTTGATTGTCGATGAAAAATTCTTTTAACGCCACATGTCCCATCGCTAAAAAGACCGCCGCATCCGTGCCTTGTTTGGCTGGCATCCATAAATCAGCGAATTTAACGTATTCGGCATAATCGGGGGCAATTGCCACCACTTTTGCGCCTTTGTAACGTACTTCTGAATAAAAATGCGCATCAGGCGTACGTGTCATCGGTAAATTTGCACCCGCGACAATTAAATAGGTCGAGTTATACCAATCAGCCGACTCAGGAACATCGGTTTGCTCGCCCCATGTTTGTGGCGATGCAGG
>JAGLEW010000216.1 GCA_023144875.1 Methylococcales bacterium | reverse complement strand
CTTGCGGTTGCGCCACCTGGGATAGATTGCATCATCGGTGTTTCGACTTCCATGAAATCCCGTTCCGTTAAAAATTGACGGATATAGGCGACGATTTTTGAACGAATTACAAAAGTTTTGCGTGAGTCTTCACTCATAATTAAATCTAAATAGCGCTGACGATATTTAATTTCTTGGTCCGCAATGCCGTGAAATTTTTCGGGCAAAGGTCGTAATGATTTTGTCAGTAGACGAATATCGCTGACCCGAACGCTTAGTTCACCGACTTTGGTTTTAAATAAAACCCCTTCTACGCCAATAATGTCACCAATATCCCACTTTTTAAATTGGGTATTATAAAAACCTTCAGGCAGGGTATCACGCGTAACATACAGCTGAATTTTCCCCGACATGTCTTGAATATGGGCAAAACTGGCCTTTCCCATAATACGGCGGGTCATAATACGACCTGCAATTTTAACGCGAATGGCGCTTTCTTCCAGTGCTTCTTTGCTCTTGTCACCGTGCTCGTCCAATAATTGCTGACTCAGGGCATCACGGCGAAAATCGGTTGGAAAGGCAATCGTATTTTCACGTAAAGCATTTAGCTTTTCACGGCGTTGGGTTATTTGAATCTGTTCGTCTGGTTGAGTGTCTGACATGTTGTACGTTATTTTTCAGTTGAAGAATTATCTTTGATCACAATATCCGCATTTGCTTGTAAATTCGCAAGGACGGCTTCGAATGTGGTTTCCCCTAAGACTTTTGCAATATTAAATTTTGCCAGTTTTAGTTGCTTTTTATCCCCACCACTCAGTACCCCTTCGGTTACTTTATTGAGAGCGATAACATATTGCTCACCTGTGTTTAAGGCCGCTGTTGTAACCGTCGGTTTGTTATCTGTTGGCTTGGAGGCTTTAAAGATTACCTGATTAACTGGCCAAGGTAATAGTTTATTTTGACGGGTTAAACTGTCTAAGGTTTTAACCTCTAATGCGTTTTCAGTGGCTAATGTTTGAATGTTTTTACCACTGAGCAATTGTTGCTTTAAATCAGCTGCCATTTTACTGGCTTGTTGTTGGGCTTTTTGGGTTAATATCAGTTGGCTAATTTCAGCCTTAACCGCTTCTAAAGGTTGAAAACTGGCTGGTTGATGCGCTGATAATCGAAGGACAATCACTTTATCATTGCCAATTTCAAGCGGTTCGCTATTATTACCTTTTAAGACATCTTCTGAAAAAGCTGCGGCGCGAATGATAGGGTCTTGGGCAATACCTTCGCCTTTATCTTTGGAAAATGAATTGGTTTTTTCAATCGTTGTGCCAATTGTTTCAGCCGCTACGGTTAAGTTTGAGGTATTCTCATAACTTACTTCAGCGAGTCTTTCAGCCATTTCATAAAAATCGGTTTCAGCGGATTTTCTTTGTAAGGCGTTGGTGACTTCGGGTTTTACTTCATCAAATGTTTTTGTGGTTACAGGAGCTAATTCAGTTACTTTGAAAAGATGGTAACCAAAGCTTGATTTAACAGGCGCTGATACTTGCCCCAGTGTTAATTGTGTCACTGTTTTTTCTAAAGAGGGTTCTAAACCACCAATTTCAAATAAACCTAAATCCCCGCCTTTTTTAGCGCTAATCTCATCATCAGAAACTTCCTGAGCTAAGTCTTCAAAGCTTTTTGTCGCTAATTGTTTTTGAGCCGCTTGAGCTTTAGCGAGTGCATTATCATCATTACTTCCTTTTTTAAATGAAAATAAAATATGGCTTATTTTTCGGCGTTCTTTGGAGGTATAAGTTTCTTTTTGTTCTTCGTAAAAAGCTTTTAATTGCACCTCGGTGAGCGTTATTTTTTTAGCTAAGTCACTTAGGGATAATTGGACATATTCCACAGATACTTTTTCAGTGGTTTGGTAGCGACTTTGATTTGCTTGATAATAAGTTTGAATCGCTTTGTCATCGGGCGCTTCGGTGATTGGTGTAATAGGAACTGTTATATAATCAATGTTGCGCTTTTGGTTTTGGATTTTAAAAAACTGTTCAATATCATAGTCGGTTGCAAAACTGGTTGATAAGATACTGCGTTGATATTGTTCCATGACTTGAGCTTGTTTGATTCGTTGAACAAATTGTGCTGAGGTCAATTGTTGCGCTCTTAATAAGGTTTTGTAGTGTGTGTTATCAAACTTTCCATCCACCTGAAAATATTCCAACCCTTGAATAAATTCTTTGGCTTTTTCATCACTGATGATGAGGTCTTGGTCGCGAACATGTTGCAATAGTACTTCGTCTTTAACCAGTTTAAGTGTTGCTTGTTGTCTTATAGTGGCTTCATCTATTTTCATGCCATTAAGGTTTTGGCTGTATTGCTGGTAGGCTTTATTTAGGTCATTTTGAAAAAATGCTCGATCACCGACGGTTACCAGTGCATCTTCTGATGCACCGCCAATGTAATTTTGAATGCCCCACAACGCAAATGGGACGCAAATTACTATTAAGATAGCCCAAGCGAAAACGCCCTGTGATTTTTCTCTAATCTTTTGTAGCATTACATTGACCTTGTTCTAATCAAGTTATAAAAAGTATATTAAGTCGGTGTGAGCGACGTTAATGGTATTAATCGAAAGTTTAAATTGTTTTTAAATTATTACAATTTTTCAAGCAAAAAAAAACCCCGAATCATAAATGATCCGAGGTTTTTTTATATTTGGCGGAGCGGACGGGACT
>JAGLEW010000215.1 GCA_023144875.1 Methylococcales bacterium | reverse complement strand
CAGGATTGTTATCAGAAATTAGTCAAATTTTTATAGCAAACGATATTCAATTACATGATGCTAAAATTACCACGATTGGTAGTCGTGCTGAAGATATCTTTTATGTGACAACCCCTGATGGAACACTCTTAACGATTGAGCAAGAAAAAACCTTAAAGGTTGCCTTATTAGCGCTCTTAAATGAGGATTCAGTCGCAATTTAAATTTTTGTAGGCATTGAAAATATAAAAAAACAACGCATATTAAGTAAGATTACCCTTAACCTTTAGGAACCAAAATGGCTGAAACACAAGCGAAAGTTAGTATTGATAACGTTGAATATATTTATGATGATTTAAGTGATGAAGCGAAAGCACAAATTCAAAGTATTCAATTTGCAGATAATGAAATTGCGCGTTTAAATGCACAACTTGCGATTGCAAATACGGCGAAAATAGCCTATCAAAATGCGCTAAAAGAAGTTTTAGCTCAATAATTTTTACGTTTAAGACCTTGAATTTTTCATTTTAAGGTCTTTTTTAAAACTAACAGTGATGTTTGATTGTATTTACCTCCATATAGGATTGGATAAAACAGGCTCAAAGGCCATTCAATTTGCGTGTTGTGAAAATACAGAAACGCTTTTGCGCGCAGGAATTTTTTACCCTGTCACTCCTGATACCGTTTGGCATGCAGAATTTGCCTCCTTTTTTCATGAAAACCCAAAAAGCTATGATTACAATCGCGCTATTGGTCGCAGTCAAAAAGCGTTAGCGGTGATTGAATCCGAAGATCTTAAATTTATTCAAAATTTAGAACAAAAAATTGGACAAATCCATGCTGAAAAAATGGTGTTGTCGTATGAAGGGTTTGCAGCGTTAGATGAGGCGACGCTGATTAAAATAAAGCAGTATTTATCAGGAATTTCTAAGAAAATTAAAGTCATTTTATATTGCCGAGAACCCGTCTCTTATGCCTGCAGTGCGGTGAGTCAACGTGCCATGAGTATGATTCCTTTGTGGGAAAGTGTGCCCCTGCAATTTTATAAACCTATTTGCGAAAAGTTTGTGGCTGTTTTTGGGCGAGAAAACATGCTTGTACGAGATTTTTCTCAGAGTAGCTTACTTAAAATGGATGTTAGGGTTGATTTTTTTCGACAAATTGGGTTTGATATTCAACAGCACCCTGATACTGTTTTAAGTGAATCAGGTGTTAACCGTTCGCTGTCTTCGGAGGCTATTTTAATTGCTCAAGCGTTACGCAGACATTGTCTTCAAGAAAAAATCCCTGAAGCTGAATTTAGTTGGCGTTACGAACCTATTTTAAAAAAAATTAAAGGCCAAGTGCATTCGCTTTCAGCTGAACAAATAGCGCAAGTTCACCAGCAATCGAAAGTACATTTGGATTACTTGCAGCAAAACTTTTCAATTAATTTTAAAACTAATTTATCAGCATCAAAAATAGCTAAAAAATTAAATTTTTCACCCACTTTTACGGATTCAATGGCTCACATTATCTGTAATCCTATTAAATTTACGGCCCCACTGATTCCCGAAGTGAAGACTGATGCTGAACTTGCCTGTAAACCGTTTATTGGATCGTCTTTGTGTTTGAAAACGATTTTAACAGTAAAAAGTAATCAAAAATTTATCCTCCCTGTAGAGATAAAAAATGAAAGTGATTTTCATTGGTTGTCAAATGGTTTGAACCCAATCTATTTGTCGTATCATTGGCAAATGAAATCAGGTGAAATGGTGACTTTTGAAGGATTACGGACTTCCTTTTCTAAATTAGGCTTACGTAAAGGCGCCTCGTTAAAAGCCCAAATGGATATTATTTCACCTTTTAAAGCAGGAAATTATGAATTAATATTGACGCTAGTTAAGGAAGATATTTGTTGGTTTGAAACGCATGGGTTTAATGCCGCTACACTTAAAATAAGCGTGATCTAGGCTTTTAGTAAACCTTACTTTTTGTAATGAATATAATGGGGTATGTTATACTACAGGCACTTTCCTTCATTTTTTAGGTTTAAAAAATACCATGAAATACCAGTCCATTTTTGCACCCGCGAGCGATCAACAGCGTAAAGAAAATTTTGATGATTATTGGGTTTTTACGCAACAACATGGGGGGGAATTATTTGAAGAGGAAAAAGATTTAGCGAATAAACGTCAACGGTTGCAGTATTTTCAGGATAATCCCGTGAAATTAACCACACCATTAAAAAATCCTGAAATTTTTTATCGAAATTATGTTGAAATGCACGATGACCCTGCTTCATTGGATAAAATGACGCTTATGCTGACGGCAATTTATAAATTTGCCCGTCATGAATGGGTTGGAATTAAAGGCGCGTGGGAATATTCACCGACGATGGCAGGTGCTAAAACATTGGAAGCTAAAATATCAAGAATTCATTTAGCAGAAGAGTTTTGTCATGTGCGTTTGTTTGATGAAATGTTAAAAACCTGCGGCTTAGATGAGGTGGAATGGGTGCCATTAAGCCCTTGGAAAGAAAAAGTGTATGAGGTGTTTCCAAAGTTGCCGGCTTTTTTGTTAAATGCGCCTGCGTTTGTGACCGAACTGATGGGAGTGACGTTTTATTTTCATTTGCATGATTTAATCGGCGATGTTTTAAAAGATGAGCCTGAGGTGTGTGAACGTTTACAGGCATTGTTGGATGAAATTACCATTGATGAAATAGCTCATGTTGGCCAGCGCCGAAATTTTATTGGCTTAAAAGGAATTCAATTTTCAAAAAAATTGGTGAAGCCTTTTTATACTCATTTCTTTAGTGATATTCCAGAAGTGGCATTATTATTTAATGTAGAAAAGATGGTGGCTGATGGCTTAGCATTTGATTTTAACCAAGTCCCTGAAGCGATGATTGAACGCAGTTGGATTCCGAGTTATTGCCAGTTGGCACGTTAAACCATTGGTTGAAACTTTTGAATGGCTTTGTGTGAGTGGAAGGTCGAAAATTTAAATTATGATATAATTCTTTGCAATTTTAACACTAAATTATTGGGTTTATTGCGTGAAAAACATTATCATTACGGGGATTACTGGGCAAGATGGTGCTTATTTAGCCGAGTTGTTATTAGGTAAAGGTTATACCGTTTTTGGAACTTATCGGCGTACTAGCTCTGTTAATTTTTGGCGAATTGAAGAATTAGGGATTAAAAATCATCCTAACTTACAGTTAGTTGAATACGATTTAACCGATATGACCGC
>JAGLEW010000214.1 GCA_023144875.1 Methylococcales bacterium | reverse complement strand
GCTCAAGCCATGACAGGCTTTGCCACGTCAGTAATTGCCTGTGGCTGTGAAGCAGGTATTGAAAAAATACTAGAACCTTCTGAGACCCCTGATGGTCGCCCTGGAATTTCAGTGTTGATTTTTGCAATGGGTGGTAAAGGTTTGGCCAAACAATTAGAAACACGCGCAGGACAAACGGTTTTAACCTCACCGACCTCGGCCTTATTTGCAGGTATTGAGAGCGATAAAAAAATTCCCTTAGGTAAAAATCTACGTTATTTTGGCGATGGCTTTCAAACCTCTAAATTGATTGATGGTAAACGTTATTGGCGTATTCCTGTGATGGATGGCGAATTTTTAGTCGAAGAAACCACCTCGCAAGTGAATGCCATCGGTGGCGGGAATTTATTAATACTCGCTACGTCTGAAGTTGCTGCCCTTGAAGCCTGTGAAAAAGCCGTCGATGCGATGCGAAAATTGCCCAATATTGTCTTACCCTTTCCAGGGGGCGTGGTACGATCAGGCTCTAAAGTGGGTTCTAAATATAAAGCCTTAAATGCCTCCAGTAATGATGCCTTCTGCCCTACCTTAAAAGGAATGACTAAAACCGCTTTATCGCCTGAGATTGAATCGGTGATGGAAATCGTCATTGATGGTTTGACAAAAGAGGATATTGATAAAGCGATGCGCATTGGTATGGAAACTTTTTGTGCGATTGGTTCAGATAACGGCATTAAACGTATTAGCGCAGGGAATTATGGTGGTAAACTCGGCCCTCATCACTTTCATTTACAGGAGATCATGGCATGAGCGCCTTAACCTTTAAGTTAAAAACAAAACCCGACCAGCGTGTCGATATGTCGCCTTTAGTCTGTCAATTATTAACGGACAAATCAATTGATGAGATTCGAGCTATAGAATTACAATGCGGTAAAGCCTTAATCACGGTTGATGAATTGTTTTATTTATCGGGTTCAGACGTTCAAAATATCATTATTGAAAACAGTTTTGAAAAATTAGATTGTATTGCCAAGGGTTTGGATGGCGGTAATATGACGATTAGAGGCAATGCAGGTGCGTATTTAGCCCAAGAGATGCAATCAGGACGGGTGTTAGTGGAAGGAAATACGGATATGTTTACTGCTTGTGAGATGAAACAAGGTCAATTGATGATTGAAGGCAATGTTGGTGATTTTTTAGGGGGCGCTTTAATTGGCAATAAGCAAGGGATGAAAGGCGGTACCGTTATCGTGAAAGGCAATGCGGGTGATCGAGTTGGCGATCATATGCGCCGAGGCACGATTTTAATTGAAGGCAATGTCGGCGATTATTGTGGCTCTCGAATGACGGCAGGCACAATTGCGGTTATGGGAACAACGGGCGGTTTTTTAGGCTATGCCATGCGTAGAGGTACTTTATTACTTTGGCAACAGCCCGTTTTATTAGCCACGTTTAAAGACTGTGGTTTACACAGCCTTTCATTCTTATTTTTATTATTTAATTCCTTCAAACGATTTGATTCTAAGTTTGCCAAATCCAAAGCCGCTTTTCATCGAGTACAACGTTACAGCGGCGATGTGTCTGAAATAGGTCGCGGTGAAATTTTAGTGAAAGCCTAGGCGATTATTGTTCTTTACACAGCGGAAAATCCAAAGCTTCGCGGCGTTCATAATAGACTTTTGCCACCGATTTTGCCATATTCCGAATTCGTAAAATATAACGTTGACGTTCAGTGACGGAAATGGCATGACGTGCATCTAATAAATTAAAACAATGCGAGGCTTTAAGCACCATTTCATAGGCTGGCAAGGCCAAATTTTTCTCAATCAGTTTTTCGCACTCTTGCTCGTAGGTATTAAAACTGTTGAATAAAAAATCGACATTGGCGTGATCGAAATTAAATTCTGACATTTCTACTTCGTTTTGATGGAACACATCCCCATAGGTCACCACGCCTTGAGGTGTTTTTGCCCAGACTAAATCATACACGCTTTCAACGCCTTGAATGTACATGGCAATACGTTCTAAGCCATAGGTAATTTCCCCTGTGACAGGTCTGCATTCTAAGCCACCAATTTGCTGAAAGTAGGTGAATTGCGTGACTTCCATACCATTGAGCCACACCTCCCAGCCTAATCCCCACGCGCCTAAACTGGGCGATTCCCAATTGTCTTCCACAAAGCGAACATCGTGTTCTAATAAATCCAGCCCCAAATGACGTAAGGAATCCAAATACAAGTCTTGAATATTATCAGGCGAGGGTTTTAAAATAACTTGATACTGATAATAATGTTGCAAACGCATGGGATTATCGCCAAAACGCCCATCGGTTGGACGGCGAGAAGGTTGCACATAAGCCGCATTCCAAGGCTCAGGGCCAATGGCACGCAAAAAAGTCGCAGGGTGAAACGTGCCTGCACCGACTTCTAAATCCAACGGCTGTAATAAAACACAGCCTTGCTCTGACCAATACGCCTGCAAAGCCGAAATCAATCCCTGAAAAGTAGTTAAATCGTTCTTTAAACTCGACACAATGCTCAATACGTTATCAATAAAATTCGGCATTATAGCGTACATTTATCCGAGCTTACCTGCTATTTTTTGAAAGAAAAAGGAAACTTGAATCTACTTTAAAATAAGTGTATTGTTTAGAATATCGCTAAATACTTATCTTGAACTTCAAACAGGGTTTTCCTATGTCTAATTGCAATGAACCACGCAGACAGTTTTTAAAATATACCTCAGCAGGGATGGCCGCCTCTTTGTTTCCGAGTTTTTTGCTGGCCAATACAACGCAAAAAATTAAAAATACGCCAACCGCCAGCTTTAAAGCCGATGTCGAAATAGAATTTACCGCGAAACCAGACGATGTCCAAATCTTAACTCAGGGTAAAAAAACCCGTGTGCAACGATATACGGCGC
>JAGLEW010000213.1 GCA_023144875.1 Methylococcales bacterium | reverse complement strand
CGGCGGCGAGCGTTTTAGCTTTATCCGCTTCAAGCTTTTTCGCTGCTTCATCAGCGGCGAGTGTTTTAACTTTATCCGCTTCAAGCTTTTTCGCTGCTTCATCAGCGGCGAGCGTTTTAACTTTATCCGCTTCAAGCTTTTTCGCTTTTTCCTCTGCGAGCTTAATAGCACTGGCTTTTATAGCATCATCTGTCTCTTTTAATTCATTTTCAATGCGTTGCTGTTCTTTTTTATCTTGTTTACTATCCTTTAGGGTTAAACTTTTTTTCAGTAAAGCGAGTTCTTTATCTTTCAAGACAATAATTTGCTGAATACCTTCTAATTGCTTTTGCAATTTTTCCAGACGAATTTTTAAGTCTTGATTAGAGTCCTTTAGTTTTTTTGCCGCTTCAGATGAAGGCTCTGTTCTTATTGAAGGCGCAATTTCTGCTTGATCTGATATTTCAGCTTCATCAGGTGCTTTTAGTACTAGATGTGGAGCTGATTTTTTTCTTATAGGTGCTCTAGGTGTTGGAGCTTGTGGTGTAACAATACCTTTCCATTCATTTTCATGGCGTTGAAATTCAGCAATAGCTTGACGACGAGAAATTCTTAAAATAGCCTCTCGACTGGGAATGGTTAATTTTTTACCAACTTCCAGTGCATTGATATTCGGTTTATAAAATGCATGGGGGTTTGCTTCATAAAGCGCTAACATCATTTGTTTTGCAGAGACATTTCTATAGCGATTGGTTCTTGATGCTATGTAAGATAAAGTAGTGTTTCGTCTCGTGAATGTAGGAGCATTATTTCTAGCCCTATACGTTTTTTTAGCAATGCGCTTGTTATGACGAACTATTTTTTTCTTATATTTTTTAGGTGTGTATTTTTTAGCTACTTTAGTCTTATACTGTTTAGGCGTGTATTTTTTGCTTGTCTTTGGCTTATTCTTTCTAGGTATATATTTCTTAGCTATTTTGGTCTTATGCTGTTTAGGCGTGTATTTTTTAGCTGTCTTTGGCTTATTTTTTCTGGGTGTATATTTTTTAGCTATCTTTGGCTTATTTTTTCTGGGTGTATATTTTTTAGCTATCTTTGGCTTATTCTTTCTGGGTGTATATTTTTTAGCTGTCTTTGGCTTATTTTTTTTAGGAGTATATTTTTTATGGACTCTTTCTTTGTATTTTTTGGGTGTTTTTTGTTTTGTGGCAACAGCTGTTTCTCTAATAGCGCCGTCTTTATCAATAATTTGAAGACTTTTACTTCGTGTCGATACCCTTGAATTTTTTTTAGTTTTACTTAAATCTTTGACTGTTAGGCCATTTCTATTTTCAGCGACAAAAGATTGCTTAATAGCCCGAGATGATCTTGGTGCTGGGGTGTATTTAGGCGTAGGTGCAACATATTGAGTTTTTTTAGGTGCCTTAGCATACGTTTTAGGCGGGTCGATTAAAACCGTAAATTCTCTATAAATTTTACCAGAAGGGGAGTTAACTTGAATTAAAAAGTCAAGAAAGGGTTCTTTCAATGGGGCGCTTGAACTTAGCTGAATGACAACACTGCCATTTGATTTTTTTCTCGTTCTAAATCGAATTTTTGAAAGAAAATAATTCCATTTAATACCTGCTGCATCAAATTTACCAGGAGGTGCTAGGCGCACTTTAATACTTTTGAAGTTTTTTCGTTCTGCCGCTGAAACAATTAGTGGGATTTCAGCTCTGAATTTTTGATTAAGAGATGAGTGTAATCGAATACTTCCAACGCCTAATGAATAGCTAGTTACGGGTGCTAGTAATGATACAGCCGCGAAGGCTTTAGTCAAATTACGCACATTTCTCTCCTTCCAAATATTTACCACAATTTTTTTCCGCAAACAGTCAAAATATACAACCCTAAGCTTAGACTAGATGTAATTTTTTACCAGTTCTTCAGCAATCTGAACACTATTAAGCGCGGCACCTTTTCGTATATTATCAGCAACAACCCATAGATTGATACCCCTAGGGTGTGAGATATCATCACGGATACGACCAACAAATACATTATCTTCCCCTGATGATTCAGTAACCGCGGTTGGGTAACCTCCATCTTGGCGATCATCAAGTACGGTAATATTAGCTGAATTTTCTAACAAAACCGTAATTTTTTGAGCATCGGTTTTGGTTTTGGTTTCAATGTGTATTGCTTCTGAGTGGCCGTAAAAAACAGGAACTCGAACCGCTGTGGGGTTAACCATAATCGAATCGTCATCAAGAATTTTTTGAGTTTCCCAAACCATTTTCATTTCTTCTTTGGTATAGCCGTTTTCCATGAACGTATCAATTTGAGGCAAAACGTTAAAGGCAATTTGCTTTGGATAGACCTCCGAAGTAATGGGTTTACCATTTAAAAGTTGCCCACATTGTTTGACTAATTCAGCGATGGCATTTTTTCCCGTGCCTGAAACCGCTTGATAGGTGGCTACATTAATTCGTTCAATACCAACCGCATCATAAATAGGCTTTAATGCAACTAACATTTGAATCGTAGAGCAATTTGGATTAGCAATAATTCCTCGGTTTTTATAATCGGCAACTTTTTCAGGGTTAACCTCTGGAATCACTAATGGAATATCATCGTCATAGCGGAATTGGGAGGTGTTATCAATGACAATACAACCCGCTTCAGCCGCTTTTGGCGCATATTCAGCGGAAACAGAAGCACCTGGGGAAAAGAGTCCGATTTGAACTTTAGAGAAATCAAACGTGGCGAGATCTTCAACTTTTAACGACCCTCCCTTAAAAGGAATTCGTTTTCCAACGGATCGACTGCTGGCTAAGGCATATACTTCGCCCACAGGAAAATTGCGTTGCTCCAATATGGCTAGCATTGTTTCGCCAACCGCACCTGTCGCACCCACTACGGCAACATTATAACTTTTACTCACGTTTTTAGCTCTCTACTCTGTATATAATATAGTTAGTCTAGACTTAGTGGCAAATGAAAATTCACTAAATTTAAGACAACCTTTTACGATTATTTTAAAGCGGCAATCACGGCATCACCCATTTGTGATGTGCTTACTTTGGTCATACCTGCTGAATAAATATCCGCGGTACGAATATGACCATCGAGCGCATCATTAACCGCTTTTTCAATCCGAACGGCGGCGGCTTCATTATTAAAGGTATAGCGTAACATTAATGCAACCGATAAAATAGTGGCTAATGGGTTGGCAATACCTTGACCTGCAATATCAGGGGCAGACCCATGAATAGGCTCATACATACCTT
>JAGLEW010000212.1 GCA_023144875.1 Methylococcales bacterium | reverse complement strand
AGCCCAAAAGGATAAATATTAAGACTTACCGCGATGCCAAGGTGCAGGCTGAAACCCACTAAAAAATAAAGAGGGCGAAGTTTTTTAAAGGCAAATAGAAAAATAAAACTGAATTGAAACACAAGAATTAAATAGCCGATACTTTTTTGCAACCACTCAATATTGAGTAGCCATGAAAAATTAATAGCTGAGACATAATAAGGCATCGAGGACGGCAACCACGCGCCCAAACCATTCAGCCAATGCGGTGCAAATAGTTTGTGAATTGCCGAATCAAAATACAAAAAACCCAAGCAAATAATCACAGGAATGTAATAAGCGAGGGTGCTAACGGTTGGTTTTGTATACTGTGAATAATGCACAAACGGGGTTTGCAATTTTCGCCGTAACGCATCCACTGAAAAGGCTTTATCCAGTGGCATAAAAATTAAAAATAAATTAGCGCCAATCATAAATAAATCGAAACCACCGTCAAAATCTCGTTGCATAGGCGTAAAATGCACAAAGGTGACCCAAAAAATATAATTGGCAATAATGGCAAATTGACAGCGATAACCCACCACAATAAAACTGGCGATGATCGCCCATAGCCCTAAAAAAAATGGGATCATGGGGAATTCGACATCCAAATAAGGAATGGGATCGAAAATCAAATGATTAAAATATAGTAAAAAGAAAATCTCTTGAAGGGTGATCATCCCAAACAACAGTCTAAACAGCCCAATACCTGAGGCGGGTGCTTGAATTTGATGGGTTTGAAGCAGTTTTGAAAACAAGGCTGTCGACATTTTTACCTCAGTGAGACGAAAAAATTATAAATTATAAGGTATTTATCGAAACAAGGTTCGACCACCGTCTACATTGATGATTTGTCCTGTCACATAAGGGGCATTTTCGACTAAAAAAACCACCGTTTTGGCAATATCATCCGCGTCACCCACCCGTTTTAACGCCACTTTATCAATAATATCCAATTTTTCAGCCTCCGACATATTGTTATCAGGCCAGCAAATCGCCCCAGGTGAAATACCATTCACACGAATATCGGGCGCAAGTTCCTTGGCTAAAATCTTGGTCATGGCGGCTAATCCTGCTTTTGCCAGACTATAAACAGGATAATCCTTAAGCCCTGTTTCGGCATGAATATCAATGATATTAATAATGCACCCTTGCGATTTTGTGAGGGTCGGCATTAAGGCTTGTGCGAGAAAAAAGGGCGCTTTTAAATTACAATTCATGAGTTGATCCCAATTATTTTCATCAACATCGCCCATTTTTTGCGGATAAAAATCCGAGGCATTATTAATCAGTACATCCAGATGTCCCCAGCATTCGGTGGCTTGATTAGCTAACTGTTTTACCGCTGTGATAGAGGATAAATCCGCCTGTAAAATATGTGCCGAATTAGCACGTTGTTGATTGAAATCATCGGATAACGCTTGCACTTGTTGCTTGGAGTTTCGGTAATGTAGAATGAGGTTATTGCCCTGTGAATGCAATAATTTGGCGCAGGCGGCACCAATTCGTTTGGCAGCCCCTGTTATTAAAATCGTTTTTTGCACGTTTACCTTTTTTTATGAAAAAAATTTTATTTTGTTTTTTATGCTTTATTTTAACGGCTTGTGATATTAACACGGAAAAACAGCTTAAGCCCTTGAGCGAAAATGCGGTTATTTTAGCCTTTGGCGACAGCTTAACTTATGGCGTAGGAACGGGTAAAAAAACCAATTACCCTGCTGTTTTAGCCAAGCTCAGTGGGCATACAGTGATTAATAAAGGGGTGTCGGGCGAAAAAACCAAAGCAGGATTAAAACGGTTGCCAAAAATTTTAGATAAATACAAACCCGAATTAATGGTTTTAATTCACGGTGGCAATGATATTTTAAAAAAAATGCCCTCACAAAACACCATTGATAATCTAACGCAGATGATAAAGGCCGCGAAACAACGCAATATTCAAGTAGTGATGTTGGGCGTGCCGAGCTTTAAGGTCTTAATGCTAGAAAGTGCAGAATTTTATAAACAAATTGCCGATTCTGACAAAGTTCCGATTGATGTAGATATTTTACCCACCATTATTGGCGATGCAAAATTAAAATCGGATACGATTCACCCGAATACCAAAGGCTATAAAATGATGGCGGAAGCCGTTTACCAATTGCTACAAGATCAGGGCGCATTGCTAAACCCCTGATGTTTAAATTTGCCGATAAATACATTTTATAGAAGGGGCTGGTTGTTTTTCAATATGGATAATAAATTCAACATCCGTGTACATTGTTTATCCTAAAAGTTGGAATATTATCATTAATAATGTAAATGCGCCGATAACCAGCGTTTTGCATCTTTTTTACTGATATTTTTACGCGTGGCATAATCATTGACTTGATCCTCTGCAATTTTACCCACA